>NZ_CP194533.1:0-71627 GCF_050955665.1 Staphylococcus sp. LKG4-2
ATAATTTTGTGAAGCTATATTTTCGTGTTTAAAAAATTGAGATTCAATTGCATAGTTTTCATTATCAGAAAAATGAAGTTGTAAGTAATCCCCATTATTCTCATGAATTGTATCAACAATTTTTTTGAGTGATTTCAAGGAATAATCTTTCCTAGCTATATCAACATTGATTCCCTTTTGAAAATCTTGAGCATGGACAGAAAAAGAGTTGAATAAAATAAGATATGAAAGTAAAATTGAAGTTGAGAAAATAATTTTAATGTAGACCACCTATATTTAAGTTTTATTTAATTTAAATATAACTTAAATGCTATTGAAAGTAAAAGTATTTATTAGCAGAAACTTCCACTGTATAGCGTATACCTTTTCAGTTCCTATAATAGTTAATTATGTAAACTAAACAAAAAGCCCTAAACACTGTTATGACAGTGTTTAGGGCTTTTTATAGTTTATCGCTATTTATACACGGTTTATACATTGTTGATTTAACACGTTTTCATGTGTTTTCATACTTTTTCATAAGGTAGTGTTATTTATAAATATACATTAAATCATTAACAAGGTAGTTATGCTGTATTATACTTGTAAGGCACTTCCTGTGCAGAAAGGGGGTGCTGTATATGCTTGTTGTAATCTCATTTGTCTTAGGTTTTATCTCGTCAGTTTTTGCCGGTATAGTTGCGAACTATATATTTGATCAACTTAAGGGATAAAATAAAAGCCCCCACATTAGCTTGCCGGCGTGTGGGGGCTTTCTGTATATACTAAGTTGTAACTCATTTGTTAAGTTCAGTATATCGTGTATATTATCTTTTGTAAAATTTTCTCGTTGTATCTCGATCATCTACGTTGATTTTCGTTACTTTCTATAAGTAAATAAAGAACTATTTATCTTGTTAGTTTTTTTTCTTGAATAATTTTGAAAATAAAGACTGCTTTTGTTCATTTTGATTTGATATTTTTGAATCAAAGATATTCTCTTTTTCATACATCTTATCTGTTTCTATTTTTTCGCTGTTACCTAATATATTTTGGCTATTTAAATTCAAAGATTGTTCTTGTTTTAACGCAATTGTTAAATCGTCAATTTGTCGATTCTTTTGTCGAATTTCTGATTCTAAATGCTCTATATATTTATCTATATAACTGCTATATTGATTATTTGATGATTCTGTTTTGTTTGTCGATTTTTCATCAAATAACTGGGTCTCCTTTACTTGTTCATTTTTTGTAAAAAACTCGACGTTCTTCTTCTGTATACTCAGATGTCTTAGATGTGGCTGGTTGATATGTGTTATTTTTTAACCATTGTGGCGTCGTTTCACGACTTATGTATCGTTTTGGTTTACCTGTACTTATCATATTAGATTGTCGTTTCGAATGAATACGTTTCTCAGGTTCAAAAGAAAACTCTAACCACTCAATTTTACGTCCTTTTTTAGCTTTAATTTTATTAATACTAAGATTTTTAAACAAAAAGCCTAATTCTTTAATTATAGGGGAAAATACATATTGATTAATATTCGTCATTCTATAAGAATTAGGTACATCTAATCTATCTCTAAAATCCTCAATCCTCATTATTAAATATCCAGTATGTTTGTATTGTTTTAATATTCTAAACATGTTTTTAGCGTATGTTGATTTTAAATGAGTCATCTCCTGTAACTCAAATTTTGTAAAATCAGATGTAATTTCATTTAATATGTGTTTTAAATCAGGTGAAGTAGCAATTTCTAAATATTTTTCAGTTAAGTCAATTTCATATTTATAAAAAAGGACAAATTTCTTGATTTTTGTTTCTGTACGAATGATATATCTGATTTCTAGCATCTTATCATAAACACTTTGTAAGTCATCAACAAAGCGATTTATAATTTCTTGTTTCTGGGCTGTAATTACTTAATTCTTTTAATTCTTCAAAGGATAAAATTAATGTATTCGTATCTTGTTCTTTTAATTTATTACACATCGCAAAAAACAAATTAATTTCTACACTAGTAAATTTTCTTAAAGGCACCAAATTCATTTCATTTCTATATACAACTGTTTCACCAGCCATTTTATAATCACTCCTATAATTTTTATGTGTGAATAGAAAAGGTAAGGTTATTCTAAATTTATTCCTCTTTTTATTTATCATTTGTTATTTAAACATTGTATTAATAGTAACATTAATACAAAGACATGTTAACAATAAAAGTATGCCTTTAATGTGGCAAAAGTATGTTTTAAGAACTTACTCTCCCTAAGGACGAAAGAACACCTAAAAAGGGTTTAAAAAGATTTATATAAATATATATAAAGTTCAGGGGAAAATTACCCCAAATTCAAAATCACTTAAAGAATGAAGAAATTCATACGAATTTATTTTGATTTTAAAAACCTATACCAGATCTTTTTTGTAAAAAAGGTCTAACAAAAAACTTCTTGAACTCGCCGTTCAAACTGCAGGGAATTGGAAGTTGTCCAATTCCACTGCGTTTAGTGTGGCGAGCTATGTAAGTGTGTCAACTCCTTATACTCATTCACTTCGTTCATTCCGTTACCGTTGACACACAAAAAATAAGAGCCTAGAACCTTGTTCTAAAACCTTAGTTAATTATTAGTAATCTTTTGATAATTTATATTGTTTATATGCTAAATAAACAAGACTCGCTTGAACAATAACTTGAGCTAAACTTAAGCCCAAACTGATACGTTTTTTTAATTGCTCACGATTAGCCATTTTTTCACTCCTTACATGTTTAATTATGATGATACCCTTTTTGGATTTTAAGGGGGTATATAGCGCATTGAATGATTTTAAATACTTTTGAAATCAGAATTTATCATCAAGCGTGTTTATGAGCTTCGCACAAAGCCACAGAACGAATGCTAATAAAATAAATGGAATGAGATAAAATAAATAAGCGAAATATCGCCAAATGGATTTTCCTTCGATGATTTGATCATGAACCGTCTCTAAGTAACTATCAATCGCTAGTACATGTCCGATAGGCCCTGTCACTATAGAAACTAAAGACACAACTAAAACGACAAAAAACAAGGCAAAAATACCATGGGTCATGCTACTTAAGGTTTGATTATATTTTTGGATGAGTTGATCATTTTGTCGTGTTTTATTTTCTAGGGTTTGCCTATAGGTCTGTATTTCATTTTCAGCTTGCTGATTGCGTTCTTTTAATTCCTGGATTAAAATTGGTTCGTTTGATTGTCTATCGCTTTAAATTTGGTGTCTAACGCCTGTTTAAAGTCTTGTTGTTGATTATCTGTATTGAGTTTCTTTAAATAACTATTGGCCACGTTGATATATTTAACTCTTGTATCTTCCGTTGCTTGATTAAAGATCGAGATCGAATCCTCGAGTTCGCTCTTTAGCTTTTCGCTTCGCTTGTTCCTCTTTAGTGAATACAAAATCACTTTATTTATCATATTAGAAACAACTATGGTATTTAAATTAGTTAAATAAAAAGAACCAAAAATAATAGAGGGACAGCAAAAGTCTACTAAGTTGAGTAGGTTTTTTATTTTATTAAGCGTTAAAAAGTTATTTTTAACTTGTTTCATCTGATATACTTGCAAAGTACTTTTGAGTATTTGTTAGTTAACATTTAATTCCGATATAGAAACCCCTAATAACTATGTAGTTATTAGGGGTTTCGTTATATAAATTCAAGTTCGAATACTTTTTTCTAACAAATTTTTTCGGTATAAATGCGTGTTCTTTTTAATGATCCGTTTCATAATGATCAATTTAAATAAACCCAAGCCCCTAAAATTCGTTAAATCTGTTTGTTTGAAACTCAGACACAGTAAGGAGATCAAATATATACAACATTGAGAACTTAACAAATCGTTGGTTTTTGATTTTGAGAAAGCCACATCATTCTAATACTATTACTTAATAAGAATATTTTGAATAATGTTCTGTTTTTCATCATCTAATTTATAAATTTTATTCAAAAAATCTTCTTTAAAATTTTCATTAAAACAAAGATCGTTCACTCTTAATTCCCTCCTATATTCAACTTTTTTATGAGTAGTAATTGTAATATGATTTACTAACTTCTCATAGATGAATTCAAAAAATTTAATATCTTCAAGTTCTAACACTTTATATAGTTCATTTTCTATATCTGTATAATTTTTAAGTTTTTTATAATATACAGTATAAAAATAATAAACTAATATAGGTTTACTCATGTTAATTAAATCTTCCCAAGAAAAATCTTGAATGATTTCCTTTACTAAATTTATTTTTTCTTCACCAGAATTATTAGGAATAAAAACAGCAAGTAGTTCTAACTTTTGAGATATATCTATTTTATCATTGTGCAATACAACTTCTCTGTATTGATAATCATTAGAAAAACTGTGGATCAAATTCAATTCATTTTTTACGTTATATATTAGATTATCAATATAGTTTATCGTAAAAGTTAAATTCTTATCGCTATATTCACCGTGAAACTTGTAATATATGAATTTATTGAGTAATGATAAATACTCTTGTTTATCTAAATTTTCATCCCTAATTCTATTATTCAATAATGTAAAAAATCTCTCAAAATCTTTTTCGGTTAGCTTATCTAAAACAACAGAAGAATCATTTAGATTAGCTTGAATATAATTATTTAATGTTTCTACACTGACAGATGAAGTTTCAAAATGTCCGAGTTGATATTGTGTATAATTTAGCCTTTCAGTAATACTTGGATAATAAAAACCTGTATCATTATTGTTATGAAAAATCTTGTATATAAAATTAGTAATAACTTTTGGTAATTCTATATTGCTTTCCTCTAAAAGTTTTTCTATATTACCTTTTATTTTTCGATGGTCGTAAGATCCTTCCAGTCTCATATCGTCTCCATATATTACATCTAAATTATTGTTAATAATTTCATATATTTGATTATAAAATTGATAAATGTAGTTTATCGCTAAAGCTTGGCTTGGATTGATTTTTTTCTCTCTGATTTCGACATATTCAAATTCAAAACTGTTTAATAGTTGCTTTGCTTCTCTAAACGTTCTATGATCTGCTATAAATAGTTCCCTTATATCGCTAAAAAGAAAATCATCAGAACGGGTTCTATTTGAACTATCTATTAATTTTTCTATTTCTTTTTCTACATAATAACTCCATATACTCATAGAGTTTGTTTTTAAAGGCATTCGCTCAACGTTATTTAGAATTTTTTGAGTGAATACGTTGTCAATGCTTTCTATTAATGTGTTGTGTTCTCCCACTACAATAATTAAAGACTTTTTAAATAAATTAACTTCTGACAAATGATGAAACAAATCATTCTTTGATTCATTATCTATTCTATCGAAATCGTCAAAAATCAGAATTACATCATGTTTTTTTAAATATTTAACTATTTTTTTCTTATACTTATTTTCTTCGGAATAGTTGTCTTTCGCAAAAGTAAGTGTCCCGCTCACTACAAATAAGATAAACCATGTTATCAATCCCATTATTATCATGCTATTATCCAGTAAGTGCTGCATGTCTTTAAAAATAGATATTAAGAATTGAAATAAAATTAGTAAAAATTGAACTACCGATAAAATAATTACCCACAGCAAAGGATTGAATTTATGCCAAGCATACATATTAGGTTTTAATTTTGAATATAAATAAGTGTAAAATTTCGTTTGGTTGTTTTTATCCCAATAATCAAGCCATACAAATGTTTTATCTTTATTTGTTTTTTCTTCTATTTGCTTTAAATAGCTTGTTTTACCGATCCCCCATTTACCACTTAAGAGCACTGACCCTTTGTAATTACTTTCAATATATTTATTTATGAAGATATCAACATCTTTACCTAAACCTAACCTATCTTCTTTGCTATTCCCTATTTCAAAATCTTCTCTAATTATCATCACCTCATATTTTTTACTTATTTAATATCTTTCACTTCACCCTAAAATTGCATACTCACTCTAGATTATTAACATAATGTATTGTCTTTAATACGCCTTTCTTGAGTAATTAAATCCAAATTAATTAGTTTATCTTTAACATTATACAAATTAAAATACTATATATCCAAATCCCAACACCTATCCATCGTTGAAATGTCCTCGAGACAAATTACGATTGATATGAATGAAGATGTAAAATCGCAAGTTCCAGCCAATGTCTAATAAGCCAACATGTTTAAACGATTTGAGAGTTATATTAAAGATGACCGTTTCTATATTAATCTATATGAAGTTCAAAGCGACCAAGAGTTGGTTCTTGGTGTATTTATTTAATTTTTAAGGGATTTAAAATATATTTATGACATAATTTAACTTATCGGAAGTGCATATGCTTAACAATTTACAGATGATATAATAATGGAGTCGCCTATCTCTCAGGCGTCAATTGACGTAGAGAGGAGGTGCTAAAAATGACAGATATCTTTGTTCACATCACGACCACAGTCATCAGTGGTTGTATTGTTGCGCTGTTTGCGCATTGGTTACGTAAGCGTAACGATAAATAGGCGACATAACCACACTAAAAACCCCTCACTACTCGCAATAGTGAGGGGTTTGGTGCATCAAATGCAGATATCTTTGTTAATTACATTATAACATCGTAGCGGATAAGAATGCAAAAATTGAAATTAATCTACTATGCTTAAAAAATCATTTATCATTTCTGTAAATTCATATCTAATATTACCATAGGAATCTTCATATTTTTCAACTTCTCTAATGTTTTCAAAACTCATTTTAGGAAAGTATGTTTCAAGTATTTTATTTCGACTTACGTTATTAGGGTCAGCTTGATTTATTAATACTTTAGCATCACTATAATCATCGAAGTTTACATCGAAATTAAGACAATCAGTATGAATATAATTTTCGGGTTCTCTTTTTCTGGTTAAATACATTTTTATACCCTTAGATTCTAGTTCTTGTTTTTTCTCTTTATTTTTATTTTCTTCATTAGATCCTATGTCAGAATCTTGTAATAAACACCAAGGGATATTAAATTGCTCAACTATTTTTAAATTAATCCAGGATTTAAGGTTTCCGCTACCACCTGTCGATAATAACGCAAAACCTTTTTCTTCTAATGTAGAAGGTATGACATTACCTTCTTTTAACTTATTACATAAATGTCTTACAAAAACAATATCACTTTGCCCTTCAACAAGTAAAATTGCTTTTTTACTTCCATCAATATTATTGTCTGGTAACACTCCTAGAGTAGAAACAATTTGTGAATATACTTCATCAGTGCCGTATTGTACTTTGTTGTTTTTATTATTAGAATCTATATATATTAAACTCTCCAACGGTAACATAGAGGCTAAATTTGGTGTGTGAGTTGTTAATATTATTTGAGATTTTGGGTTAGACGACAAAGAAAGAAAAGACTCTATTAACATTATTTGATGGTTGGGATGTAATGATGTTTCAGGTTCTTCAAAAGCATAAATAATATTTTGGTTAGTATCTTGGACTTTTCTTTCAGCTTCTGATCTAAAGAAATTCAGCAAAATTAGTCTTCTGATACCACTACCTCTTTTATTTATTGGAATACCATTATCAGAATTTATATTAAGTTTGAAGATAGAGTTCCACTTTGGTTCACTTTTAAACTCAGTACTGAGTGATTGTGCTAAGTCTTTATCCATTTCTTGTAACTTCTCTAAAGTTCGATTTGCTGTATCCATTGCTGTACTTTGAATAATATTTTTAATGTTTTCAATTTCCGTTTCTACTTCCTTTAATGCTTTTTCAACAGCGATTTTCATTGGGTCAGTAACTTCTTTATCATCATCAGTACTTGCTCTATCAGATTGGAATAAGGAAAACATAGGCATATACTTAACTAAAGATTCATAAATATTTTTAGCTTCTAGTTTATCAGCTGGTATTTCTTGTAATTTTAAGTTTAGATTGTCACAATTGTTCCAAATAGCACTTCGTAAACTCGCATTATTATTAGCATTGTAGTTTTCTTTAGGAATATTTAGGTTTTTAGCTCTTGTTCTTAAATCAGTTATTTTTAATAACAATAGATCGTTTGAATCAGTCTGACTAGGATGATTTGCAACGATAAACACCTTTTCTTTTGGTTTAGAAGCAGTGGCTTTAAATACTTTTTTAATTTCTAGTTCTTCTTGAAGATTTAATAAATATTCATTTTGTAGAGAGGTCTCTGAAGAAGTATCTAAAGTAATATTAGCTGGTAAATCTGTAAAGGTACAACTTATTTCAATATTTTCACTCTCAGCATATATATTTAAATCATTTTTTTCACATGAAACTATTGAATTATTAAAAAATATTTCCAAGGCTTCTAAAATTGTTGATTTACCTGCATCATTTTTTCCAATAAGTCCCGTAATTTCTTTAAATGGTACAATGACTTCGTCTTTATAACATCTAAAATTTTTTAATTTTATCGATTTAAGTATCATAAAATATCCCCTTTTTCATCAAACAACTTAATTATTAATACAAATAATATTATACAATACAATTACAAGAAGCGTTTGATTTAATGTAAAATTTTTGGAAATATTTCA
Source organism: Staphylococcus sp. LKG4-2 (assembly GCF_050955665.1). Lineage (NCBI taxonomy): Bacteria > Bacillati > Bacillota > Bacilli > Caryophanales > Staphylococcaceae > Staphylococcus > Staphylococcus sp. LKG4-2. The sequence goes on from NZ_CP194533.1 coordinate 8,547, forward strand.
TTCATATTTTAGAATGGGAACCATTGATTATTTAAGGTAGACCCTAAATGACAGAAATTAGTATCTTGCAAAAATTGAAATAATAATTTATAGTTAATACATCAAAAAAAATTGATGTATTGTTTTGTTATTTTATAAAGGAGTTCTATTTTATGAGAGTAAATCATGCAAGTACACTATCTGTTGATTATTTTGTTAGTTATTTGAACCTAATCATGATATCAAGAGAAGTCACTTTAAAAGAAGCTATAATATATATGAAGAAAGAGTTTTTTAAAGGAGAGACTGATATGTATGGTAAAATGACAGAAACTCATTTTAATTTAGCAATACAAGAACTTAAACAAAAATAGAGGTATGTAAATATAAGAGAGGTGATCTTTCAATGGAAGTTATTAAATCCAGTCCTAATAGAACCGAGGAAGAACAATTAGATTTTTATGAACAGATGTTTAATGCACTTGCTGATAAAATTAGACTTAAAATTCTACATTCAATACGTCAAAGCGATACAAAATCTTTGTGTGTATGTGATTTAGAGGAATTATTAGAATTAAAACAATCTAAGCTTTCTTATCACCTAAAAAAATTAGTGGATGCCAATATTCTTATTGCTGAAAAGCATGGTACATGGAACTATTATAAAATTAATGAGCAACAAATACAGGTAGTTTTAAATGAAGATACTTGTTGTAAGATACTATAAGTATCTTCTTTTAATATAATATTAATCAACTTTTTTTGATTAATATATCAAAAAAAGTTGATTAAATAAATTCGGAGGCTTTATACTGATGTTAGATTCAATTATAGAATTCATAAAAACATTTTTAATGTTGTTTTTTGAATTATTAGTACTATTCATAATCGTGAGCTTTATTGTAAGTCTAATTCAACAAGTTGTTTCAGAAGAAAAAATCAAAAGACTTTTGAGCAAACCAAATCAAGCAATTAATTACATATTGGGGATGGTATTTGGTGCTGTTACACCATTTTGCTCTTGTTCAACTATCCCAATACTTGCAGGTCTATTAAATTCCAAAGTTCCTTTTGGTCCAGCAATGAGTTTCTTAATTGCTTCACCGTTAATGAATCCATTAATGATATTTATGTTATGGGCATTATTAGGGTGGAAAGTAGCTGTTGTTTATTTTGTAGTACTAGCAATTTTCAGTATTTTAACAGGTTTAGTATTTTCAAAAATGAATTTAGCTGAAAGTTATAAAGGGGTCAATGTTAAAGGTGATGGCTTTTTTGCTAATAAAACAGGATCTCGTTTTAAACAAGCATTAAACGATGCGTGGGCATTTTTATACCCAATGTTACCTTATCTATTTATTGGTGTATTTATTGGTGCCTTTATATATGGATTCATACCTGAAGAATTTATAACTAAGTATGCAAGTGGTGATGGTTTTATATCGGTTTTTATTGCTTCTGTTATTGGTATCCCTATGTATATCAGACCAGAAACAATGTTACCTATAGCCGAAGCATTAGTATCAAAAGGTATGTCGCTAGGAACAGTAGTTGCATTAATAATTGGTGGTGCTGGCGCAAGTATTCCAGAGGTCGTATTGCTATCTAAGTTATTCAAGAAAAAATTTGTAGTATCATTCGTTATTGCAATTTTAGTTGTAGCAATTGCTACAGGACTAATTGTTAATATGATTATTTAAATTTAAGGAGGATAAATTAATGAATCAAGAAACGTCGGTAATTAGTAGATATGGAAATGCTGCAAAAAATCATGAAGAAAATTTATGTTGTCCAGTAGAGTATGATACGAAATACTTAAAAATCATACCCGATGAAATCATAGAAAAAGATTATGGCTGTGGCGATCCTTTAGGTAAGATTCAAGAAGGAGATACCGTTTTGGATTTAGGTTCTGGCGGAGGAAAAGTTCCTTATATAGTTTCTCAAATTGTCGGTGAAACAGGTAAAGTTATTGGCGTAGATATGAATGATGATATGTTAAATCTTGCTAAAAAATATCAAAATCAAATGATTGAAAAAATTGGTTATGACAATGTAAGTTTTTATAAAGGAAAGATTCAAAATTTAAAATTAGATTTAGAAGTATTAGATAAATATTTACAAGAGCACCCTGCTAGAGATTTAGGTACTTATCAATCTATCAATCAATATATTAATTACTTAGAAAACGAAATGACTATGATAGAAGACAAAAGCATAGACGTGGTTATATCTAACTGTGTTCTAAACTTAGTTTCAACTGAAGAAAAAGAGGAACTTTTCAAGGAAATTTATCGTGTTTTAAAAGATGGTGGAAAAGCCGTTATCTCAGATATTGTTTCTAGCGTAGAAGTACCAGAACAATTGAGACAAGATGAAGGCTTGTGGAGTGGTTGTTATTCAGGCGCTATTGAAGAAAAATCTTTTATTGAAGCTTTCGAAAATGTAGGATTTTACGGTGTAGAAATAGATAAACGTGAAAGTACATGGACTACTATAGAAGGTATTGATTTTAGAAGCATGACGATTATAGCTCATAAAGGTAAAGAAGGTCCTTGTATTGATAAAGGGCAATCTGTTATATATAAAGGTCCATTTAAACATATTGAAGATGATGATGATCATATATTTGAGCGTGGAGAAAGAACTTTTGTATGTGAAAAAACATTTAATATACTACAACAAAAGCCATATAAAGATGTTTTTGAATTTATCAACGAAAATGAAGAAGCAATTGATAAAGAAGAATGTTGCGACAAATCATGTAGTTGCTAAATAACAATTAAAGGAGGTGTTAAAATGGAAAAAAACGCATTTAAAAAAGCTATTTCTAAATTAAAACCTAAAGAGCAAGCTTGTTGTTCCGTTGAAATTGAAGAAAATAAAGAGAGTAAAAAAGAGAATACAAGTAAAGATCAACAGAATAATAAAGGCTGTTGTTAATGGCGTATCATTAACAATTAAATTAGGGAGCATAAAAGTATGCTTCCTTTTTTTAATGGAGGTGCTGAAATGATTCAAAATTTAGCTGACTTTACAGAAGAAGAACGTAAAAAAGCTATGGAAAGATATCGTGTCCTTGAACCTTATTTAAAAAACTTAAAATCATTTAGAACAGTTAGCAAATCAGCGAAAATACCAAAGCGTACGCTTTATAATTGGATTAATAGATACAAAAATGATGGGTTAGCTGGCCTTACAGATAAAACGAGAAAAGATAAACATCGAATAAAGATAGATGGAGATATTATCAATTTTGTTCAGAATGAGTATTTCAGTAACAGAGGAATTTCTATAGCTTCTATATATCGCAAAACAAAGCAGTGGTGTAACAATAAGAGGATCCCTGAACCTAGTTATTACCAAGTTTATAATATTATTAAGCGAATACCTGAAAACTTAAAAGCTTATTCAAATATGAACACAAAAAAGTATGCTGAAAAATATGATGGTATATTTTTACGTGAGTGCCAACGTCCCAATGAAATTTGGCAAGCTGATCATACTATGTTGGATATAGAAGTATTAAATGAAAAAAACGAAATTGAAAGACCCTGGTTAACAATCGTTTTAGATGATTATAGCAGAGCAATTGCAGGCTTCAGAATAGAGTTTGGAGTGCCAGACACTGAAAGAACAGCACTTGTTCTAAGACAAGCAATATGGAAAAAAGGAAATTCAAATTGGCCAATTTGTGGCATACCAGAAAAATTTTATACTGATCATGGCAAAGATTATACCTCAGAACATATGCAACAAGTGTCAGCTAACCTCAAAATAGAACTGATATATTCCAAAATAGGTATACCAAAAGGCAGAGGGAAAATAGAACGCTTTTTTCAAACAGTTAATTTAATGTTTCTTGAATTACTCCCTGGTTATACCAAAAATAAAAAATCAAGAAAACATCTTACTTTGGAAGACCTTAATAATAAGTTTGAACATTTTATATTAAATGAGTATCATTATCGTCAACATGGAACAACAAAAGAAAAACCAATACAAAAATGGAATCAACCAGACTTCCTCCCCCAACTACCTGAATCGAGGGAATTGTTAGATTTACTACTATTAACTACAACTAAACCTAGAAAAATACACAAAGATGGTATTTATTTTAAAGGGTTAAGATATTTCTCCACTAATCTCATTGCTTATATAACAGAAGAAGTTTTTATAAGATATGATCCTCAAGACATTTCAGAAATTCGAGTTTATTTAAATAATCAATTTTTAAGTATTGCATATTGCAGTGACTTAGAAAACCAAAGTATAAGTATAAAAGAAATCGAAAGACTAAGAGCAAATAAGAAAAGAGAATTAGGAAAAAGTATTACTCGGACACGCCACCTCGTTCAAAACCTCAACCACACTAAACCTTCAAATGAAGAATTAAGTAATAACGCTAAACAAGTTAAAAAGTCAAAACTAAAGAGGTATAAAAATGACTAATAAAATTTTTGTTGAAACGAAACAGTATCTTCGATTTGAAGAATTTTGTGATAATTGCGCTAAATATAAATACATGGGAGTTTGTTACGGAAATCCTGGTGTAGGTAAAACATTTTCTGCACAATATTATGCTAATTGGGACTATGTAAACCCAATCATTACTGAATTTCAAAAAGCTAATGATAAAGGAAGTAATGTGCACGATGATCAATTTTTAAATTGTAAAACGATTTTTTATACAGCACCTCCAGTTAGACCTTCAAGAATTTATAAAGAACTATTGAACCTAGCTAGTGAATTAACATTAGGAAAAATTGGGTATCGATCATTGAAAAAGCAAGAGGAGTTTAATGGATTAGAAGAACTTGTTAGATTGCAACCAAGGAATTATGAAATTGATTTAATTATCATTGATGAAGTTGATAGATTAAATTATAAAACATTGGAAATTATTAGAGATATTTATGATCAACTTGATATTGGTGTTGTATTAATCGGTATGCCGGGCATAGAGAAACGATTATCAAGGTATCCTCAATTATATTCTCGCATTGGTTTCAGTCATCAATTTGAAAAATTAAGTAACGACGAATTAAAACACGTTTTAGAATATAGATGGAATGAACTTTCATTACCTTTAAGTTATGAGGATTTTGAAGATTATGAATCTATTAATACAGTAATAAAAATTACCAATGGTAATTTCAGATTAGTACAAAGGTTATTTTCTCAAATTATACGAATTATGGAAATTAACGAATTGAATAAAATAAATGTTGAAGTGATAGAAACTGCTCGAGATGGTTTACTAATAGGAGAAAATGAGTAATTTGAAAGGTCTGTAGTATATGAGAAAAATAGGATATGCACGTGTACCTTATACTGATCAAAATTTAGATAACGAGATAACTCATTTATTAATCAATGGATGTGATTTAGTTTTTTCTGAAAAAGTAAATGTTTATAGTAAAGAACAAATAGAACTTAAAAGTTGCTTAGAAGAATTAAAAGAGAATGACATTTTAGTTATAACTGATTTGAAAGCTTTAGGTTTAACGCCTAAACAGTTTATAAACTTCCTAGACCACGAAATAATATCGAAAAACTTCCATTTAGAAGTACTTAACCTGGATATAAATACTCAAAATGAATATGGGCAATACTTTATTAGAGTATTCAAAATGCTACTAGAATCTGAAAAAGTTTTAGTGCAAGAAAGAACATCACATGGTTTAAATGCTGCTCGAGAAAAAGGTCGAAAAGGAGGACGGCCTCAAAAAATTGAAAAAAGCCAAAAGCAAAATATTAAACAACTATATGATAGTGATAAATATACAGGTGAAGAAATTGCTCAAATGACGGGTTTAAGTAGGACTTCAATTTATAGAATAATTAGAGAAACGTTATAAAACAAAGCAGGTAGACAATCATATAATTGTTTACCTGCTTTGTGCCATTTAAAGAACAAAATTAATGCCATATAACTCCAAAAATGACAGGTAATAATAATACCTGTTATTTTTGACTTGCTATATTATCTTTTTTTATTATTTGAAATAATTTTGCATCACTAATATTTTTAATTCTTTCTTTAAATTCGTTTAAATCATCTACATTTAATAGTGTAAATAAACTTTTCACAGTACTTTCTCTTTTAAAACTATTTAAAAATTTTAGCTCTGCTTTATATTTTCTCATCATTGAATTGTTATTGTCTAAAGTATTCCAATCAATAAGTAACTTTTCACCATTTTTTTCTTTATTAAACAAATGGACAAATTCAAGAAAAATATCTGCTTCAATAATATTAATTATTGATAATTCTGTATCTCTAATTATTTGTTCTTCTACTTCAAAATATGATCCTCTGTAACTTTTTCTATTAACAATACTATCTGCTTCTAAAAATCTAACTATAGTAAATAGCTCTATATCATTATAACTATAAACTCTATCATCATACGAATAGTCATATTTGATTAAATCATCTATCATTTTAAAATTTTCATAAGTAATACCATATGCTATGCTGTAAACAAATGCAACACGTATAAAAATGCTAGTAGCATCAGTTTCATTGGTATCTAATTTTAAAGTTTTTATTAATTCTTGCAATATGTACGCAATATCATTTGATTTAGTAACTTTCTGATTAATTTCACTCCAAAATGTTAATAATTTTTTTAACCTACTATAATCGCGTTTTACATTGCTATCTCGATAATTAACAAATTCTAAATCTAGGTCACTAAGTTCTGATTTAAGATCTTTAATTAGTTCTCTAAGAAGTTTATTATCAATAGTTGTTTTACTCTTTACTTTTCTAATAGACAACATTCTATTCGTTTTAGTGTAGTCAGGCTTAACACCTCTTTTTGGTGCTACTATCTCTGGTTCATCATAGATTTCTCTTGCTATTTCCTCAATTCTTTGAATATCTTTTGCTTCATTTGTTAAATCAAAGCTATTAATACCTAACATATAATTCGGTATAATTGGACTATCACTTTCATCTTTTTCTGTATATGCATACAAAATTTTGCTTGTTTTTCTTTTCATTTTATCAAAATAGTATTCACTTAATATAACAGATTCTCTGCCTACTCCACCACTTCTATCATTTGCTTTTTTTACATAATTTTCATCGCCTATTATCAATATAACATCACTATTTGTTGCTAAATCTTCCATATCTTTATTTAAATCTTGTCCTTTTCTAAAAGTCCAAAGGTCTAGTTTTACTTCCAAACCATGTTCCTCCATTAGTTCTCTTGCTATAAAATCTACCCTTTGTTTGTGATTTTCATCTGTATGTGCGTACGAAATAGAAACTTGAATGACATCGTTATTTTCTGTCATTTTTTATAACTTCCCTTCTCTATTTAGTTTTAGAATTGCAGAAACTAAGATACTATTAGTACTTATATTATTTTGTTCTATAAAGTATTTAAAATCATCTTTTGTTTCAAAGAAATATAATAGTACTTCTTTATCAAAATTATTAATTGCTAGATTATTAAATTCAAGTATATTATCCATGTTTTCTATATCATAGACAATTCTTTTTTTAATACTTGTAGCAAGTTCGTATTGTTTTGTAGTTGCTGCTTTAAATGTATTATTACTCACTGTTAACACTTCCACTCATTAGGTTATATAGCAATATCATAGTCGAACATTGTTATTTGCTTTGAATTATTTTCTACATAATGTATTACACCTATCTCATACTCCGACTGCTGATTTTTTCCCAGTATCCATAAATTCATTGTTTCCTTTGTTTCATATGGAACGTCTATAAATTCACAGAACCATTTCACGTATTCTTTTAACATTCAAAACGCCTCCTATTGATTTATAGGCATTTATAAATTATTGTATAGTTATAAGTGTTTTTATAAATGCTTAAGATAAGTCGTAGGGTCTGCCAAGAATACCTACGGCTTTTTTCGTACTTTTTATATGTTTTTTATTAACTCATTTAGAAATTCTGATGATGAAGAATATCCATTATCATTTGCTAATTTCTCTATTTTCTTTCTTACAGATGGTTCTAAAGTAAATTGAAATCTTGCTTTCTTCTCTTTTTTGTTTGGTTTTAATATACCTAAATTTCTAGTATTAAAATCTGGTGATTTTGCTTCTTCCAATGCTTTATTTATATTTTCTCCATTATCATTTTTATCTTTGTCTTTGTTAAAAGCCATAATACCCCTCCTAATTTAAAACTATATAGTCCTTTATTATTATCAATATACACATCAAATTCATGATACTATTGTGTATTTTTTTCAACATCTCTATACACATTTTTATCACGATAATTATGCTCACCAAGTTCATGATATTGTTGTGTAAGTATATAGTCGCCTCTATACACACGTCTTTCATGATAAGTATGCGCTTAAAGTTCATGGTGTTGTTATATATGTGTATATACACATACATATTTTTATTTATTTTCAACAAGCCAAAATTATTAGCTTTCTTTTATTACTTCACAACTTTTTATAAAATCATTAAAGAACAATTTGTTTTTATTAAAGGTATTTTTATCTTCTAAAAATTCGACTATTGATTTTTTATCTAATACACTTTTAGTAATTAGTTCTTTATCAGGGAAATATGTTATATATTTATTATTCTCATTCATTTCATCAATAAATTGATTAGATGATTTAGTATTATGTTTTACCATATTTCCGACATAATATAATTCAGCTGTTACATAACTCTCTCTCGTTTTAAAGTCGATTAAATCATTTTTTAATTTATTTATTCTGTATTCAATATTTGAATTTGAATCATCGCTAAATCCACTAGGTTTATTTGGGGATATGACTTTATGACTAACAACTATTGCATTTCTAGTTGATGTACTAAAATCAGGGTGTGTATCAATAATTATATAATCATACTTTTCAATATTATATTCATCATAATTGTCATCTAACCACATGTACAATTGCATATCTTTACCATCTGCTGTACTCATAACTTTTTCATATTCATCTAATCTTAAAAAACCACTAATTAAGTCTATATTCTTTTTAATTTCATGGATTTTAACTTCTTCATTTATATTAAGTGACTCAATTTTATTAAAAATTGATAATACAGTATTTTTTTGATCGTATACATTTAATATTTGAGATAAGTTACATTGGTGATCCATATCAATAAGAAGAACTTTTTTTCCAATAGACGCTAAATATTCCGAGAAGTTATAAGATAAAGTTGTTTTTCCAACGCCACCTTTTATAGCAGCAAAAGTAATTATTTCCATTGTTTCCACCTCCAATTAAAATATAACATATATACACATCTTTATCAACATCTTAATGTGTATATTCATCACTATGTTAATCAACATTTTAATACACACTACTATACACACCTTTTATTTTATGTTATATTATAATTAAATTCCTTACATAAAGGAGTGATTATATGTATTTTCTATCATTAGAGATAGTTTTAGGTACACTTATGTCTTTGATTCTAATAGGCCTGTCACTTCAATTAATTGATAAAATGAATTGGTGGGGTGGGGTAAAGAAAACAATTTTTGTAATTTGGAACATCGCATCAGCGATTTTTATTCTACTAGGAACATTGGTTTCTTTGATTTTTATAATGTTTACAGCAATGCTTTTTGCAAGTGGAAAAGATTAAAATGTAATTAAGAGAATAACGAGGAAAGACAGTAAGAAGATTCAAAAATAAATTTTACAAATAACATCAACATGTTATTATTAATTTATAAGAAATGAAAAAAGAGCAACTATTGGAAGTAGTTGCCCTTAGAAATTAGGTAATAAAACGTCTGCAAACGTTTATTTAATATTAATTTGATACTTGTATTATATAATGAATAACTTCTTAGTGCAAGCACCTAAATCATTAAATAAATGTAAAGCTAAATAAAAGCGTTTTATTACCTCTTACCAAACTAAAATATGGAAAGAGGTTTTTATTATGTCTGAACAAAGATTTAATATCCAACAACAATATAGAGAAAAATTTTACCAACTACCGAAAGTATTTTTTACTAACGAAAAATATATGCAATTAAGTAATGATGCAAAAATTGCTTATGCTTTGTTAAAAGATAGATTAGAATTATCAATTAAAAATAATTGGTTTGATGAAAATGGCGATATATTTTTCATTTTCACAAACGAAAAACTTAAAAATATATTAAATTGTCATGATGGCAAATTAACAAAAATAAAAAAAGAATTATCTAAAGTTGATCTTTTAGAACAAGTAAGATGTGGTCAAGGTAAACCAAATAAATTATATTTGAAGAATCCTGCAATTACTAAAGAAGATGTTTATGAAATTAAAAAACAAGAAGAAACAAGTGTTGAACCTAGTCATGACGCTGAAATGCGAAAATCGCATTTCAAGAATTGTGAAAATCGCATTTCAAGAAATGCTGAAATCGCACAACAAGAAATGCGAAAATCGCACACTAATGATACTGATTTAAGTAATACTGAATATATTGATACTGAGAATAATGATATGAATGACTTGAATGATATAGAATACAAAAATATAGATAGTAATCATCCAAATCATTCAAGTCATTTTTCACATAATTTTGATGAAAAGGATTATAAAGAAATATTACTTCAAGAATTTCCAGATCAATTAACGAATTATTTATTAAATTTTAGTTATACCGATTTAGAGATTATAAAATCCGTTATTCTAAAAGCAAAAAAATCCTTTAATTCCAGCCACGATAAAGCGTATTACATGCTAGAAGATATTGAAGATGAAATTGTAGATTCTTTAAAAAGATTTAAAAAAGCTATACACGATAAAGGAGTTAAAGGGCAAAGGGAATCAGTTAAATCAATGCAAGGGTATTTAATGCAGTCCATTAAGGCTGAACTTGAAGAAGTACATTCGGCAGCTATGAGAAGGGAAAATATGTCGGACAACAATATTTTTTACATGTAAGTTATAAGTATTAGTTACTCTTAGTCAATGCAAAAGCAATAATTTTAAATTTTATATATATTACTTTAAAAAAACATATGGTAAAATTGCCCGATTAATAGTAATATATAAACTGAAAAAAATTTATATATACACTTAGGCAATAAAACGATACACTACAGTAATTTAATTATTATTGTAGTATATCGCTCGTTTAAGTTTACATAGTTTAATTTTAAAGAGATTCATTAAAATAATGAGATAAAAATAAGTTTAAAACCTGTGATTTTTTTAAATCATGTTTCTTTGCAATTTTTTCTACTTTTTTCTTGTTAGAATCTTCAATCATGTATGATGCTTGCACATTATCATAGTTTAATTTGCTTTTATTTTTGTATATTTGTATTTCTAAATCATTTACTTTAGTTGATTTTAATATTTCATTTACCAATTCTGAATTATTCAAATCAATTTCAGCACTTCGTAATTTTATAAGTTTTTTGAATTTTGGTTTAATTCTAAAAATCTGTTCATTTTTTGCCAATTTTTATTATACCTCCTTGCAAAAGTGCTATAACAATGGTATTGTTATAGTAAATTAAACGAAATCGTTTAAGTGTGATCTTTGATAATTGCATATGCGTGCCTTCACATTAATGAAATTCAATGTGGGTTAGGTATACGACTTATGGTTAAATAGGTAAGCCAAAACCTATGAATTTCATTCTTATACAAATTTATCCTAACCAAACTCTATAGTATGTATAGTGTTGAGAGGGGAAGTTCCGATGAATCAACTGAAATATTATAGACTGGATAACGCGAGTGGGAAGTCGAAAGAACCACAAGGGTCAGGCAGTGAAAAGTGCTTGCAAACTGAACCCTAATTAAATATTAGGCGTAATATTTAATTGCCCTTACGCAACGTATTAAAAATTCATATGTCACATTTTAATTAAGGAGGCGTTAAAAATGATTAGTTACGAGAAATTTGACCAACTAGATTTTTATGGTTTTGTTTTACTTGCTGATGAAGTTCGTACTTTTGATGGTAAGATATATCGTATCAAAGGTGTACGAGGCCAACGTATTGATAAAAAACGTTTTGATCAGGTTGAACGACAAAATTTAGAACATCTTTCTCAAATCATGTATCAAGCCAAAACAATTAAAAGCGACAAACATGGTTTGATTGGATACCGGAAAAAACGGTATCAACAAATCAAATGTGTTAAACAGCTAACAATTTCTGCATGATAAATTACCTTTGATGTTTATTACACATTTCAACGTATAAGAATGAATTGACTAAAGGTGTGCATATGCAATTATCAAAGTAACATGTAAAGATTGTTATTTTAAAGGACTTTATATAAGTCCTTTTTTTTATTATAAAACATTATTAAAGAAAGGATAAGTGATTTTATGAAGCCTACGCAAAATGATATTAACAGACTTAAGAAACAAGTTACTCAAATCATGAAAATAAATGGTGTTGACCATAATACATGGTTATATGAGCAATACCAAAATTATTTAAGTGATAATACAGATGTTATTACTAAAGCATTGAAAGAACTTTCTGAAAAGCAAAATAGCAGTATAACTTCAAATACAAATAATGAAAATTCAATTAGTTAGGAGGAATTCATATGTTTGAAAGAGCCAATCAGGCCATAATTAACTTTATTCAAGATGCACAACCCCTTATCATTACTTTACTAGCACTATCATTACTAGCAGCAGGTTTAACAATGATGTTTGGTGATACAGGGCGTAGATGGGCTAAACAAACTATACTATGGTCACTTGTAGGTGCAGCTATCGCAGGTGGTGCTTTAGTATACGCACGTGCTTTCCAAAAAGTAATAAACGTAAGTACAATTGCCCCAGTTACAACAGATTTCAAACTAGCAGTTGTATCAAATTTACAATCAATATTCATGTAATAACTATTTAAAGGCTAATCATTAAGATTAGTCTTTTTCTTTTAGAAAGGAGCCGACATCGTGCTGAAAATTAGAACACCCGATTTTGAAATAAGCAATAGACATGACTTTTCATTACAGGAAATGATGAGTTACACAGAGAAAATGGAAGCTAAAGAATTCAGTAATATTCCAGAGTCATTTGATTATATTTTGTATGATGCGGACGAAGATACAGACATCATAGAAGCTACTTATAAATTAAATGATGGTTATAAAAATATTTATGAACATACAAAAGAGCTACTTAAAAATGTTCAAGTTGATTCAGAAGATATGAAATCTATTAAGCGTCAATATTTAAGAGAATTAGATGAAGTAGCACGAAATTATAAAAATCAAAAGCAATCAAGTAAAACAGAGTACAACAATACCCCTAAAAATACATCTTACAATGCAAAAAAGCAAAATAGAGAGAATAATAATAAAGAGAGTATTGTTTCACAACTTAAAGGTAAAAAGGGCATAGGTGCTTTGTTGCTAGTATTATTGGTTATAGGTATTTGTTATTTATTTATTGCTACAGACCCTAATAAAGACCAAAAAAAAGATAATGTTGAAAAAGAAGATATATACCAACAAGCATTATTAGGTCATGAGGACAAAGCGATTAAGAATTATGAAAAATTACCGAAAGAAGAAATGACTAAAAATGATAAATCTATTTATGCAAATTTACTTATAGATAAAGGTGATTTTGATAAAGCAGTAGACGTTAAAAGTGAAAAATATGTAGAGAATCAGTTATATAGCAAAGGCAAATTTGATTCACTAGAAAAATTTGAAAACAAACATTCAACTAAAAATGGTCAATTTGATTTAGCAATTCATAATGAAAAATATGAAGATGCTACTCAATTAGTAGATGATATAGATAAAACACCTGAAAGAAAAAAAGCATTAGCAATAGCATATATAGAATCTGACCAATTAGATAAAGCTAAAAAGTTAGCAGCTAGTACTGATGACGAAGAAGTTACTAAAATGATTGATGATAAGCAAAGAGATAAACAGCAATCACTTGAAAAAGAAGTTGAAGATAAACAAAAAGAGTATGACAAAGTGAAAGATGATAAGAAGAAGAAAAAAGAAGCTAAGGATAAAAAAGAGGCATTAGATAATGCCAAAGATAAGCTAGAAGAATTTAAAAATGATAATAAATAAAGAGGTGTGAATGTATGCTAAATGAAATCAGATTTATTGGCCGTATAGCAAATGATTTAGAATTAATCACTTATGACGATGACCAAAAACGATGTACATTTTCATTAGCGATAGAAACAGCCTATAGTACAGATTTTCCAAGAATAACTGTATTTGGTAAGAAAGCCACTAATCTTGTTAAATATAACAATAAAGGCGATTTAATATTCGTAGATGGTTATATCAGTACAAAAAAAATAGAGAAAAATGGCGAAGTTAAATTCTATGAAAATATTGTTGCAAATAATATCAGTTATTTGAATCATAAAAAAAGCAAAGAAGATCAAAATGCAGAAAATCCAGATACAGAAAATCTAAAAGATGTATTTGAGAATAACGATAAAAAGCAAGATGAATCTGAACCAGAAAAAATATCAACTTATGAAAAACAAAAAGCTAATGGTTTTCAAGATGAAGATTTACCATTTTAATTTAGGAGGTAGTTAAATGATTCCATTTAGAAATAAGCATAATCATGGATATCATAGAAAAAAGGCTTCCTTTTCACAAAATAAACATTTATTAGCTCACCCAATAGGATTATTAGCACTATTAGTGGTGGGCTTTATTTTTATCATGTTGGCAGCCAATTTCTTTATAAACATGTTGAATAACCTCATATTTTCAGGTGGGGATATATTCGAGAACATGAAAAAAATTAATAATGAATGGACGAGTTACTTTTTTAAAGTGAGATTTGATTTAGCATTGTTTTATATTCCGTTCTTTGTATTGCTCACTGTGTTATGGGGGAAAAAGGTATATCAAATACGACAAAAATTTAAATCATTAGACAATCAAGAGAAAGCATCAGGTCGTTTTTCTACTAAGAAAGAAATTAAACAACAATACAAGGCCATAGCCCAAAGAGAAAAACAATTCGAGGGTGAGGGTGGATTACCTGTTGCTATGTTTGGTGTATATGATTTCGCCACTAAAACGAAACAATATTTAGAACAGAGAAAAACCGCAAAAGCTGAAATCAATTCAAACCCAAATTTAACACAAGATGAAAAGTATAATTTAAAAAAGGAAAAGTTAGGCCAAATTAACAAAGAATTTAGTAATACATTTTTCCTAAAAAGAGAATTTACATTCATTGATGAATCACCAACCAATAATATATTTGTTGGTACTTCACGTTCTGGTAAAGGTGAAGTATTTGTTTTATCTATGATTGAAAATTATTCAAGGTCGTCGCATCAACCGTCATTAGTTGTTAATGATATGAAAGGCGAGCTATATTCGGCATCAAATGAAACATTAGAAAATAGAAATTATCATACAGAAGTATTTAATTTAGATCAACCGATGGAATCAACTATGAGTTTCAACTTATTACAACTTGTTATAGAAGAATATCAAAAAGGTGATTTGGGTGAGGCACAAGAAATGACAAAACAAATCACACATACACTTACAAATAATGAGGGAGTTGAGGATAATGAGTGGAACTTGATGTCGGCTGCACTGATTAATGCGATGATCTTAGCACTATGTGAAGAAGCGCTTCCTGAACACCCTGAAAAAGTGACACTATATAGCGTTTCAAATATGCTACAGACATTAAGTGTGAAAAAATTCTATAAGCAAATTCAAATTGGTAATCAAGTTAAAGTAATTGAAACATCAGCATTAGATGAATATATGGAAAGGTTCCCATCTCATAGTCCTGCTAAAACACAGTATGCAACAGTAGAAGCTGCACCAGATAAAATGCGTTCTTCTATTATCGGTACAGCATTAAAGGCCTTACAGCCTTTCACAACTGATACTATCGCTAAACTAACAAGTCATTCGTCATTAGACTTGAATAAATTAGGATTCCCAAGTATTATTGATGGTTTTTCAGAACCAGATAGTCAATTTGAATTAAATGTACAAGTTAAAAGAGAAACCAATATAGGTACTGAATATGATGAAGTAGAGGGAATCAACATTGGCGTTAACGAATATGGGTATTGGCAATATCCATTCAAGACAATCTTAAATATTGATGACCGTATTGAGATTGTAGAAACTGATGAATTCAACAAAAAAGTGAAATATTATTTTTATGTTACTAATATTGATAAAAAAGGTCAAGTAACATTTGAAGCAAAAGGTGATACTTATTCATCTAATGTAACGATTAGAAAATTTAATAGTTTTGCTAAACCGATAGCGATTTTTATGGTTGTTCCAGACTATAATAGTGCCAATCATGGTATAGCTTCTATTTTAGTTAATCAAATTGTATTTGAATTATCGAAGAACTCACAACTATATACAGAAAAGCAATCTACACATAGACGAGTAATCTTCCATTTGGACGAGGCAGGCAATATGCCTCAAATTCCGAATCTTTCTCAAAAGGTTAACGTATCGTTATCACGTGGATTAAGATTTAACTTCTTTGTACAAGCCTTTTCACAAATAAAAGATACTTATGGTGATGCGTATGATGCAATCATGGACGCTTGTCAAAACAAAGTATTTATTATGGCCACACAAGAACAAACGTTGAAAGACTTTAGCGATATGATTGGTAGTCAACAAATTACTGTCCGTAGTCGGTCTGGTGAAACTGATTCATTGAAATCAAGTATCACTGAAAACCAAGAAGAAAGACCACTATTAAGAGCCGACGAATTAGCCCACTTACAAGAGGGGGAAACAGTGGTTGTTAGAAATCTAAAAAGACAAGATAACAAGCGTAGAAAAGTTATGTCATATCCAATCTTTAACAGTGGAAAATACGCTATGAAATATCGTTATCAATATTTAGCAGATTTAATGGACACAGGTAAAAGTATTATTCATTTCAGACCTTTGTTAAAAGAACGTTGTGAACATAGACATTTACAGTTAGAAACAACTTTAGTTGATTGGGAAAAAATAATAGAAAATATGCAAGCAGGCATTGAAGATGATAGTAGTAATGAAATTGATGATTTTACTCAATCATCGAATCAATCTATGGGTGAAAAAGCAAACGCTAATAATCCCCAAGTATATAAAGAAGAAAACAATAAAAAACCAGTCACTAGGCAAAAGAAAGTTTTAACATTAAAAGCCCAATTATCAGCAGAAGAATTTGATAGGCTTACAAGAAGATTTACAAAAACAATTAGAATGTATGAAAAAGATGGAAATAATGTAGATCGACTTACGTTATACAAATTAAAGCAATACTTGAAACTAAGAGTAAGAAACAATGATATTACAGAAGAACAAAAAAATAAGAGTATAAACTATGTTAAACAGCTTATTGAGGAGGCAAAGGCTAAATGAAGAAATTAAAGGTTTTAATATTATTTATGACTGTTGCAATTTTAACATCAATTGTATTAACAAGTTGTGGTAAAAAAGAAGAACCGAAAATAGAAAAAATATCCCTCAAAGAAGTAAAGGATAAAATGAATCATCCCAAAGATGAATTTGTATCAGTTATTGATAATACTTCAAGTAGTGGTAATGATGAATATGTTAGATACATTAAAAAAATGTTGAGAGAATCAGCGAAGAAAAACGGAAGAACAATATACTATGCAGAATATAATGCACAAGATGCTAAAGATAGTGGTACTTATAAAGGTGAAACATCAATGATTTTCTACTCTGAAAAAGGAAAAAAACCTTCAAAAATGAAAATGGTATCATTTGATACAGTAGACTGGAAAGATACTGATAGTGCAGTCGAAGAACTAGACGAGCTATTTAAGTATGCTCAAAAGGAGTGATTAAAGAATGAACTTTATTTTAGGCGATATGAGTAATATGGGGCATCAAGGTTTAGACCCTGCGAATACAGAACAAATTAACAATCATGTTGCTAGTTCTTCTAAGCTATCAGATAAGGATATTTTAGGAATATTTGAGAATTATGGAAATAGTTTAGAAATCACCAATATTGTGACTAGCATGTTTAGAACAATTGGTTGGTACTTTGTACAATTTCTTGTATGGATAACGGATTTAGTTTCTAATTTAGCAATTAACGTATTAACTCTTTTTGGATTATTAAGTCAGGATAGTATAACAAAACTATTAATCGAAGCTAAGCCAGTATTGATTTCAATACTGGCTTTATCAATTATGTATATTGGTTTTAAAATGATGACTGGTAGACAAGTCAATAAAGCGAATATATTTACGGCAATCATTGTTGCTATTATCTTTTTAGGAAGTTTAAATTCGACTATGCAGACTGGTTCTGAATTGGCAAAAGAATCAAGTAAAGCTGTAGAAAACTTTGACCCAGATAGTAGTACACAAAGTGATGATGGTTCAAAAGCAGGATCATCATTATTAAAGAAAAATATAGTAGATATTAAGTATGTAGCAGAAAAAGGTTTTCCTAAACTAAAAACAACTAGAAATAATAGTGAATATAACAAATTAAATGCTAAAACGGCTAAATATATTGATATTAACGAGGGCATTGATGCAGGTGATGTTAAAAGTAAAAATGCCAAAAAAGTATTAGGGAAAAAAGTTGTTGTTGATGAAAACGGTAAAACTACATTAGGAAAATTGAAAGATGGAATGTTTGGTATTGGTAAAGAACAATACTATAGGTTCCAAGTTAAATGGTTTACAGCTATTGTTGGGCTTATTTGTTTAGCTTTAGGCCATTTTTTAGCTGCATTAAGGGTTGCAAGTATAATTTTAGAATTAGTAGTTACAAAAATCATTGCAGTAGGTTTTTCTTACGCATTACAGGGTGAAAAACTGAAATCAACAATAGTAGATATTATCAACGGATTTATAAGTATTGTGCTTATATTTGTATGTCTATTTATCTTTAAAGAAGTAGTAGGATTTTTAAATGATAAGCCATTAGGTGTATGGTTTATTGGTTTAATAGCAGCAACATTCTTTATGATAGATGGGCCAAAAGTTATTGAACGTAAATTTGGTTATGATGCAGGTCTTCAATCACCATGGCGTTCAGCACTTGCTATGTATGGTGCAGCTAAAGCAGGTGCAGGCGTTGCAGGTTCAGGAATAGGCAAGGCAAGTGACAAAATTAAACAATCACATTCAAATTCAAATAAAACAAACAGTAATTCAAATGACAAATCTAACAACGAAACAAACAGTCGTTCAGAAGCACTTAATCAACAATCAAGTAATTCTAAAAGTAATCAAGAAAGTAACACAAGATCAAATGGTGAACGAAACTTAAATGAACAACAAACAGCAACTGCGAATGTAGGTAATGAAACTAACAGTAGAACTAATCAAGAGGCACAAGAAAAACAAAATAGTGAAACACAAGATGTTAATAATAGACAATCAGCCAACTCACAATCTAGCAATACACATCAAACGTTAGATCAAGAAATGAAAGAATCAGGTCATGGTACTAATGATTTTAACGGTGTGGGAGCAGGACATAGTGCATTATGGGCAAATAAACCAGCAAGTGGTTCATCTAGCTTGATGTCTGAAGAAAATCTTCAAAATGTTGAAAAACAAATAAATAATGGTGGTTCTTCAAGTAATACGACTACAAACACACCAACGTCAGCTGAATCTATAAATAATGGTGGTTCTTCAAGTAACACGACTACAAACACACCAACGTCAGCTGAATCTATAAATAATGGTGGTTCTTTAAGTAACACGACTACAAACACACCAACATCAGCTGAATCTATAAATAATGGAACTACTGGTAACGCTCAATCCAGAAATACACCATTATCATCAGAAGCAACCAATCGTGAACCACAAAACACACCAAAACAAGCAAATGGATTTACGCAACAAAGAGAAAACCAAAAACCACTATCTAGCAATCAAAATAAAGGGAATTCACAGTATCACAGACCGAAAAGTCCTATGAGTGCAAATAGAAATAATGGTCAAAATAGAACGCCATCACAAAAGGCATCTATTAATAGAGGTAACACAGGTTCAACACAAAGTAATAGAACACATGTGAATAAACCATCTAATAGTAATAAAACTGTAAATCAACCTAAGCAAGTCAATTCAGTTAAATCAACTAACAGTGGCTCAAATAGAAGTGCTAGACCATCTAATGGTAGTTCAAATAGATCTTCTAAACCGACACCCAATAGACCGGTAAATAAACAAAGAATAAATCCAAAACGTTAGGAGTGTAAATAATGGCAAATAGAATTCCAGAAAGCACCAGTGTAGAGGCCAAATTAACTCGATGGTTATATATGAAAGACGTTGTTGTTATTTTCACTGTCTTTGTTATAGGGTACTTTCTTCAAGCACTAAATATAGTACCTGCTCAATTAACAATCTACTTATATTTATTAGAGGTTTTTATAGCAGCAGTATTATTGATTAGACCATTTGGTACGAATCCCACAAGACGAAGTTTAAGAGTGTTTATGTTAACAATGACCAAAGATAGAAACACTTATGAAGAAATACCATACAGTATTATTAGCAAGACTAAGGAGGGCAAAAAAAATGCCATTATTCGAAAGCAATCAAGCTACAAAGACTTCCTCGAAAAACAAAAGTAATACAGAGAATCAAGAAGTGCTATTTAAAGAAGATAGCACTTCTTCTTTGTTTGGGAAGCATAGTAATTCAAATAAGAACACTGTAAAAACAGAACCTACTAAAAATAGTGATAAGTCAGGTAAGAAGCCATTATTTAGTACACAAACAAAGCAATCAGAAGAACGAAATGAAGATGAAAGTAATAATTCTAAAACATTATTTGAATCACCAAATATAGAAAAAAAGAAATTTAAAATTAAAAATAGACCTCGTATTAAGAAAAAAGACAAACCCTTAATTCAATTTAAGAAACATAAACCTAAAAAAACATTTCTTGATATAACAAATATTATAGATCGAACAGATGAAGCAACAGGAGGTTTGTTTATTCTAAGAGATGGAACTTATATGAAATTCTTTCAAGTACACCCCAAAGACATTATGAGCCGAAATTCAAACGAACAGTTATATGATATGGGTGTTTTGCTAAATATGCTAAAAGCATATAACAAAGATAACAAAATACTAGCTTTGAACATGCCGATAGATACAGAACAACAACGCACTAATTTAATTAAAAAGCATGACACTAGAGAAAATGATATTCATAAATACTTTTTAGAAAAACGAATAGAAAAATTTGAATATCTTGAACAGTCATCACGTATGGAACGTTCATTTTTAGCTATGGTATTTGGTACAACGCCACAAGAATTAAGAATAAATCTACAAACATATAAAAATGCTATGTCTGGTGGATTCCCAATTAAAATGTTGAATGAAGAACAAGAAATTAAGATACTTTATAAATTGAACAACCAATGCGAAGAAATTAAATAGGAGGGATTATATGAGTTTATACACTAAAATGAAAGAAAAAAATCAGACAAAGAAAAACTTGAACAGTGGCGATATGTCAGTGTCTGATTACAATTTAGACTTACTTGCAAAGATTCAGCCTAGAGGTGGCGTAAATTATAAAAATGATTTTTATGTAAAAAAAGGCACTGGTTACGAAACCTGTATTACTATTTATGAAACACCTACTGATGTTGAAGATTTTTGGTTAGGTCAACTTATGACGATGGATAATACTATCGTAACAATGGATATGAAAACAAAAACTAGAGAAGAAATTAAAAATGACTTGAAAACTGGTATGACAGAGTATTTAGACAGAATGAACAATGATAGAGATATTGTAGCAAGAAGTGAAGCACAAGAAGCCTATTATGAATTAGATAGTTTATTAAGAGATATTCGTAATGGTGGGGAATCTATTAAGGAAGTTGTACTAAGAATGTATGTAAGTGGACGTACACGTGATGAAGTCGATGAAAAGATAAATGAAATACTAATCTTCTTAAATTCAATGGATTTTAAAGGTACAGTGTACCTTAATGAACAGAAATTTGAAAGCCAAGCACTAACAATGAGCTTAACGCAACAAGATGCCATTTTGCCTCGTATTAAAAAGGATATACCTGCACAGACAATTGCGACAGGCGTTCCTTTCCATTCGGTATCTTTAAATGACCCTAGAGGTGTTTATTGGGGGACTTCGGACACAGGAGGTAACATCATACTCGACTTGTTCCATAAAGACCAAAGACGTAATTCATATGATGGTGTATTAGTTGGTGCGAAAGGTGCAGGTAAATCTCATGCACTTAAAAAGATTTTATTAGAAGAATCTATACAAGGAAATCGTGTAAGAACAATTGATTCGACTGGGGAATTCGTACATTTAGTTAACGTATTAGGTGGTAAAACAATTTCACTAGATGGTACAGATGGAATGATTAATCCATTAGAAGTCAATGCAGTAGCAGTAAGAGAAAAAACAGATGATTTAGGTCAGAACATTCAAGAAGTTGATGAAGTAACTTCATTCAACCAACATAAGCAAAAATTGAGTACATTTTATGGATTGATGAATCCCGATGCAGCTGAAAAAGATAAACAGTTATTTAGAATAATCGTTGACCAATTTTATAAACACAAAGGTTTATGGAGTTCAAATCCAGACGAACAAACAAATATCACTAACTTAAAATCAAGTGAATATCCTACGTTTTCTGAATTACTTAATTATTTAAGAGAAACATTATATAGTGATGAAAAATTTACAACGGTTAGAGAAAATATATCAGATGAACGAGTACAACAATACCAAGCGATTGAATTAACTTTATTAGATATTATATCTTCAAATGGTCGTATGTTTGACGGACACACAACAATTGAAAACTTTAAAGAACACCAGATAATTAATTTTTCTATAAGACAATTGAACTCAATGGGTGATGAAGTTAAAAAATCCCAATTATTTAACGTAATGAATCTTTTATTTGATGAAATGGTTTACTTTGGATCACCACAATTCCAAGCATATAACCGAAAAGAACTAGAACTAGATGATGCTGTAAGATACAGATTGATTTTTGATGAAGCACATAACTTAATTTCAGCAAATGAAACAGATGCACCTGTTGTAGATAAATGTGAAAAGTTCATACGTGAAGATAGAAAATATTTTGGAGGCTTTATATTTGCATCACAAGATATTAAAGACTTTATACCAGAAGATTCTCAACAGAAAAATATAGCAAAAGTGAAAACATTATTTTCACAAACAACATATAGATTCATCATGCGACAAGATACTTCCAATGTAGAAAAATTAGGAAGTATTTTCTCACAAGAATTAAGTGATTCAGAATTGGGAGTAATACCGCAATTAGGCACAGGTGAAGCAATATTAAATATAGCAGGACTTAGAAATGTGAAATTTAAAATTGAAACGACAGAAGAAGAAAATGATCTCTTTGGAGGAGGTGCTTAATATTGCGTAAAGGTAATATGGTAAAAGGAGCCTCTAAAAAAGCTGTGAAGATGGCAGCAAAAGCCATTGCTACAAAACTTAATATTTCATTATGGTATGTGTGGGCGTGGGTACTAGGTATTCTCGCAGTCATACTTTTAATTATAGTGATATTCGGAACAATTATCACAGCAGTAAAAATAGAAGAAGATAAACAGAAAGAACAAGTAAGTGGTGGCGATGGTGGTTGTCAAGTTTCAGGAGGTAGCGTTAACGACAAAGGAATATCAGTTTTTGAGAAAAATGCTAAAGGTGGCGCTTTAGAGGGTAAGTCAGAACAAATTCAAAAAATAGCTAAAAAACATAATGTTCCACCTAAATTATTCATGGCAATAATTGCTAGTGAATCTCAATGGGGTAAAGGTGTAAATGCTACAAAACAAAAAAATCCATTGTCTGTAATGGGTGCAGGTACAATTCATTCTGACCATGCAAAATTTGATACTATTGAAAAAGGTTTAGAAGCAGGGGCAAAAAATTTAGATGAATTATATATAAGTAAAGGTTTAACAACACCAGAAAAAATAGGGCCAAAATATGCACCAACAGAAGGAGCTACTAATGATCCAACAGGTATGAATAATAGTTGGATTCCAACAGTGAAATCAATTATGAGTTCGTTAGGTGATGGCAAAGGTGAAGCAAAAGTAAGTTGTGATTCTGATGTACTAGCTGGTAAATCAATCAAAAAATTAGACAAAGTTCTAAAAAAACATGATGGAAAATTACCTAAATATAGTGGTAAGAAATTTGAACCTAATACTTACGCATATAACCAATGTACTTGGTATGTATATAACAGACGTAAAGAATTAGGATTACCAGTTACATTATTATTTGGTAATGGTGGAGATTGGCCAGAGAAAGCAAAACAACAAGGTTATAAGACAGGAAAAGAACCAAAAGTTGGGGCAATGGTATCGTGGCCTTACAATTCAGAAGATTTTGGTTCAACTGAATATGGTCATATAGCGTTTGTTGAAGAAGTCAAAAAGAATGGGGAAATCAGAGTAAGTGAATATAACATTAAACCTTTAGAATATGGTGAAAGAACATTTAAACCTAAGAAAGATTTAACGTTCATATATTAATCAATGAGGTGAAAAATATGACAAATAATGAGAGCGAGAATAAAAATAAAAAATCAAATTCTACTAAAATATTTGGGTATATAATTGTACTGCTAGTATTAATCGGTACAATTATATATTTCGTGTATAGCTCACAAAATGATACAAATTCAGAAAACGAATCTTTAAAAAGAACAGTCAATGAACTACAAAAAGATAATGATAAAAAAGAAGATTTAATAAATAGATTAGATGCTAAAAACGTAAATAAAGAAGAAGAAGAAATAAGAAAAAAAGCTAAAGAGTTTGTAAAAGTATTATATGTAACTGACCCACAAATGGACGATAAAAAGCGATATGAAAATGCAAAGAAAGTAATGGATAAATCTTTAGCAGATCAATATTATGGTGATAAAAGAAAATCACCAATTAAATATAAAACAGAAATAGAAAATGTAAATATATATTCAGAAAGATACTCACCTAAGAAATCAGATTATCATATGTATTTAACTTTAACTCAAGCTATAAAAGATAATAATGGGAAGATAGTTTCTTCAAGAGATGTAGCATCAGAAATGACGTTAAAACAAGAGAAAAGTAATGACTGGAAAGTAGTTAAATTCAAACAATTTGACGACCAAAAAAATGAATACAAAGATGAAGATAAAGACTAAGAGGTGAGAATATGAAAGAATTATTCACAGCATTTAGAAGTGATAAGACCTCGATAAAAGGAAAAGGCAGTTGGTTATTTTATGGACTAACTGCCTTTGTTGTTTTAGCATCACTCCTTTTACTTTTTGGTCATTTTTATACAGAAGATGAGGTAACAAATGCAAATACAGAAGTAGGAAAGTGGAATGATTTATCAGCATCAGGAAAAGTAAAAATAGATAAATGGGAATGGAATAAAAGTAATCATACGATGGATTTAGTTTTACAATACCATGATGATATTAACCAAAGTAAAGACATAAAAAGAAGTTATGAAATGATACCAAATACAACACCAAACCAAACAGTAGATTATAAAGTTATTGCAAAAACTGATAACAAACAAGCAATTAGAATTTATGATGTTAAAAAAGGTTTTGAAGTAATGGTAGTTAAAGTATTTGAGAATTCTGGTTCAGAGTCAGGTAAAGGTGAAGAAATAACTAAGTTACTCGGTAATGAAAAGAAAGTTAAAACAAATGATTCTTCTAAAGATATGAGTAAAGAAGATTACCAACTAGAATTTGTACAAAATGATATTGATGATACGTTAAATTCTAAAAAAGATTTAGAAGAATCTGAAGAAAAAACTGAGAAGAAAATATCGAAAACTAAAAATGAAATTAATGAATTAGAATCAGAAAAGTCATATCAAACTGGAACAGAAAAAACAGAAACAGACAGTAAAATTGAATCTAAAAAAACAGATATTGATTCATATAATACTGAAATTGATGACTACAAAGAACAAATAAAACAAAGCGATGAAAAAGTAAAATTATTAAAACAAAAATACAATGATACAAAAAAATATACGCAGTAAAGTGGTGAGACAATAGTGAGACGTAAACTATATATAGTGTCACAATTGTGAGGCACCCACTATATATAGTGTCACAAAGGTGAGACAAAAGGGGATTTAAGATATCATTTAAAAATTGACTTGAATTGTTGGAATGTCTGGCTTCGCCAGACCTATCATTTTAAATGATAGCATATTCCCCTTATGCTCTTAACTCACATACTGGTATAATATAGAAATATTGAAAGGTGGTAACGATATAATGGAAACTGTATCGCTATATATTAGGAATTTAGATAAGGGTTTGCATTTAAGAATTAAACAAGAAGCAAAAGAAAAAGGTTATAGTATGAATGAATATATACTCAAACTTTTAGAAGAAAATGATCCTTTAGAACAATATAAAAAATTATATGAAGAACAAACACATCAACAAGCACAAAATACTAAAGTTTTAAAAGAAGTAGCAAGTAAGCAAGATAAAATATTAAACATTTTAGAATCAGTTGATTACTAATATAAAGGAATGATTGTATGCCTAAAATAGTTACAATGTCTGAATTTGAACAATCAAAAAATAAAACGAAATTTAGCAAGTATGTTGATTACGTTGATAGAGATGAAGCAAAGAAAAATGAACATAAAGAATTCCAATATGATGTCTACACACATTATATGTTTGATGAACAAAAAAGTAATTCAATGTTCAACGATAATTCTAATTATATGAGTGAAGATGAAATTAAATATACTAAGTCTAAGTTTAATGAGGCACAAAAAAACAACGGAATTATGTGGAAAGATGTAATTTCATTCGATAATGAATCTTTAAAAGAAGCTGGTATATTTGATCCAGAATGTAAGTATTTAGATGAACAAAAAATGAGACAAGCAACAAGAAAAGCTATGCAAAAATTTGAGAAAAAAGAAGGTCTAGAAAGTAATTTAGTATGGTCATCATCTATACATTATAATACGGATAACATACATGTACATGTAGCAGCAGTTGAAAAAGATGTTACAAGAGAACGTGGCAAAAGGAAGTATTCAACGATTAAAGAAATGAAATCATCATTTGCAAATGAATTGTTTGATATGAGTGGTGAACGAACTAAAATTAATAACTTCATAAGAGATAGAATAGTTAAAGGTATAAAAGAACAAAACGAACCAGATTACGATAAACAAATGAAGTTACAACTAAAAAAAATACATGAAGGAATTAAAGATATACCCAAAAAAGAATGGCAATATAATAACAATATTATGAAGCAAGCTCGCCCAGAAATAGATAAATTTACTTTAATGTATATAAAAAATAATCATGGTGAAGAATTCGACGAATTCAAGCAAGACCTAAAAAAACAGTCTAAATTATATAAAGAAACATATGGGGATAAATCAGATTACAAAAAGTATGAAGAAACTAAAATGAACGATTTATATTCACGTGCAGGTAATACAGTTTTAAAACAAATCAAGTCATTTAATGAAGAATATAATAATATTAAGTTTAAAGAAATCAATAAACAAGATAATAAAAAGCCTTTAAATATTAATCCTAAAGTAAACAATAAAATGCAAATTGGGTACGCATTAAACAGTACATTATATAATACACAAAGAGCATTGAGAAATGACTTTCAAAAGGAAAGAAATATTAATCAATATCACTATGAATTTGATAAATCTTATGAAAAAGAAGAATAATAGGAAAGGTTTGATTATATGTCATCACATAGAATTCAAAAAAGATTTAGAATAAATCCTGATTATTTAGAGCATCTTGAAAATGTAAAAAAGGAAAACAATCTTCAAACTAATGGAGAAGCAATAGAACATATATTAGATGAAAACATTAAGTTGAAAGATGAATTATTAGGTAAAGGTAATAATGATGTAGCTGAAAATACAAGCAAAATATTAAAAGCTATTAACCAAAGTTCTAAAGATATTAAAACTATATTAGAATTTGCTAACACATATGCATATAGAGAAATGTTTGAAGAAAATATAAGCACAACTGAATCACCAACTAATTGGTTAAATGAAGCAAAAGAGGAAGTTAGTAGACAAATACAGTATAAAAGAACGCAAAAATTATCAGAACATTAAGGAGTGGTGATCAATGGAAAATAACCAATTAATTAAAGATGGTGAAACAGCAACATTTGTAAAATTAGAAGATAATATCATAACAGTTGAAACAGAAGAATTTGAATATGATTTTGAATTATCAAAAGCACAACTTGAACAATGCTATCAACAATTATCTAAAAATGAAGAACCCGAGTTCACTATTAATGCCGACAAAGGTATTATCATTTTTAATACTGAATACACTGTTAAGCAGCAAGCAGAAATTGATTCCATAGCTGATTACTTCTTTTCAATTGAAGATATGCCAGTTACCACTAAATATTGTACGATAGAAAGCATGTATGATTTAAAAGGAAAAAAATATGCAGATATTTTAACAGAGGATAATGAAGCATTAACTATATATTTAAGAGATGATATTCATAACTTTATACTAAATTGTTTACAAGAAAGTGATAATGATGAACAGATTGATGAAATACAATTTAAATATAGTCCAGAATTTCATAAAATAATTTTTAATGATATGAGTGGTTTTGATACAGGGGATTTGGAATTAGGAAATATGATAATAGGGGAAGATGGTGAAGAATAATGAAGCAATCTGAATTGAATAAATTTATTAAAGAAACATCAGAACAAGCCTTAGAACAACTTGATAAATTCTTCCGTTCACCAGAAGATATTAAAGAATATATTGATTTTGCTTCTCAATTTTATAATTACTCAAATAGAAACCAAATGCTAATTGCGAATCAAAATGATGGTGCAACTATCGTAGCCCCCTATAAAAAATGGCAACAATTAGATGCACAAGTTATGAAAGGCGAAAAAGCCATAAAGATAATGGTTCCTAGTGAACGTAAAACGTTTGTACGTCATAATGGTGAGGATAAAAATGTTGTTCCGATTAGTAAAGCTACAGCAGAAGAAAAAGATAAAATTAAAAACAACCAAATTAAAGTAAATAAGTCCATCACATTTGTTAAAGGTAATGTTTTTGATATTAGACAAACAAACTTACCAGAAGATAAATACCCTCAAATGCTACAACAATTAAGAGGGAGTGTTCCAGATTATGATGAAAAAATAAGTAACCTAACTAAAATTGCTAATTCATTTAATATTAACGTACAACAAAGTAAAGACAGTATGGAGGGTGCAAGAGGTGCTTATATAGAAACTCATAGTGGTCAAAAAGTTATTGAATTGAATAAAAATAACGAAGAAAAACAAAATACAAAAACGATGATTCATGAGTTAGGTCACGCCCTTATACATGGCAAAGATAAAATTGTAGAACCTAATAAAGATTTAAAAAAAGAACATAGAGAATTTCAAGCTGAAATGACAGCATTAATCGTAGGTAAGTATATGGGATTAGATAATGATGATTATTCTATTAAATATATTCATGGTTATGCTAATCAAATGGATAATTCACAAAAAATGGATTTAATGAAAGATGTTCAAAAAGCATCTAGTGAATTAATAAAAGCCATAGATGGTAATGACAGTAAGCAAATATATTTAGAAGCTAATCAAAATAAAGATAGAGCATATATTAAGCCAGAAAATATTAAAAATAATTCATTCATGAGAGAAAATCAGCTTTATACCGTACAAGATGCAAATTTTTTCTCAAAGGAAATGTACAGTCAGTTTACGCCCCAAATGGTATATAACAGTCCAAAGGATAATAGGACGAAAATACTACAAGGTAGAGAATATAGTTATGCACCCAATCAAACAGAATTATCGCAACCCAATTTCTATGACTATTTAAGACAATATGTAGCACCACAGGAACAAAGTGGTCGCAAAATGGTAAATAGTGAAGAAAGGATTGATAACCGATCCAATTTCAAACCTGTTGAAAATAATAAAAATATAGAAATCATTAATGATGATAACGACTTATCAAGATAATTAAAGGAGTGATTTTAATGAATCAAAATGAAATGGGAAAAAAATACCAGACATATTTACTTAAAGAATTCTTTTCAGATAAACCATTATTCAATGTGCCTCAACTAAGTGATGAAGAACAATCAGATATGGAAGAAATAAAAGCTAATATTAATCCTAACGTTAAATCAGTTATAGAAGAAAGTGTACAAGATGCGACAAAGAGTTTTACTAAACTAGATAATGCAGTTAAAAACTTACATGAAGCAGAAGAACAAATGGAAGATGTAGAAGATATTCAATTAAAAGATAGAGCATATAGACCATTAGAAAATGAAGTGTTTAATGAATACAATAAAAATAAAGAAGCATTTAATAAAGTAAATCAACAATATCAGATAGCAGATATTAAAACACAAGAAGATATTGAATCACCATCAAAACATTGTTATGTATCAAATATAGATAATGGAACAATTGAATTAGAAACAGACGAAGCTATATACACTGTTACAATACCACACCAAGAATATTTAGAAATGCTAGAAAATCCGAAAAAATATGAATTTTCACTAGATAAAGAAACTGAAAACATAGTTTATAGAGAAGCAACAGAATCCATTGAAATGGAAAATGATGGTTTAGACAAGACGCCACGTTTTAATAAAAAGCAGATAGAAGAAGAACAAGATAATGAATTAGAAAGATAGAATAGGAGTGAACGTATGGAAACGCCAATCAAGGATATATTAAAAGAAAAGTACAAAATTGATTTAGATAAAGAAGATTTACAAGAATTAATAGCGAAGCAAGTTGACCAAGAGTTATTAAAAAGGATTGATAAGCCAGATAGACAACAATTAAATCAAGATAGCTACTTTAAAGAGTTGCAGCAATCACTTGTAGGCATGAAAGAACGTTTGAGTAATGCATTTACAAGTGATTTTATTATGCAACAAATTAACGGTGTAAAAGACTTTTTCAATGACCATTCTATTAATCCTGAAACTATAAAAAATAATATTAAAGATTTAGTTACATGGAACAAAGATAGTCCAACAGTAGAAAATATCACTTCAACATTTGATAAAGTCAGAGATATATTTACAAAAGAGCAAGAACAAGTATCAGAAATTGAAAATGAAACACCTACATTAAGTAATCAGTTTGATAATTTAAAAGATATGATGAAATCAAGTTATCAAACAATTAATCAAGGTGCAGATATTCAAAACTTAAGAAACTATGAACAAGTATCAAGATTAGAAATTATAAATCAGAAATTAAACATTCAAGACGACAAGCAAGAAACACCTTATAACTTTGAAAAAGTCAATCATAGTATTGATTGGCAAAATCAAGAGGAAAAAGGAAATGTTATTGATTTATATAATTATCTTAAAGATGCTCATAATACAATATCTTATAGTGAGCCTTATTCCAATGATACTAATATTAATAAACTTCAATTAGAACAATTCACATTGCAAGGCATACAAAGTATTGAAGAAAAAATAAGTCCCAGAGAGCTAAACGAAAGTAGAATACAGCATTTAGAAGATCAAAAACAAAACATACCTCAATACGAGGGCATGAATGAATTTGATAAGGCTATTAAAGGCATAGAAAAAACATTACCTAACGAGGCCAAAGAGCATATTCAAGTATCAGAAAAATCAGAATTAGAGCAAAACAACGTCATTAAAGAGGCCTATGATATTCAACAAACAGAAGTTTTCCAATCTTTAAATGAAAAAAGTGAATATAAAGAAATGGCAGAGAATATTGATGATAAACAAGTCGAAGCTAATTTGTTAGATGTAGATGGTGAGAAAGTAATAGTTGAAGTAGGCAGCGAAGAATATGCACTCACATTAAATGAAACAGATACAGCAAAAATACAAGCGAATGAAGATGCGTTTACATTTAGCTTTAACACAGAAACAAATGAATTTAATTATCTAATAGATGAAGATGCTATTGATGAAACACAACAAGATAATGAAAAAAAGTCACATACCCCTGAACAATTTGCAGAAGCTAAGCCACTTCCACAAGAATATATAGATATGGCAGAAAGTAGCGATTTTGAACGATAATTTAGGAGGTTATATATATGAAAACAGTTATATTCGCTGAAAAACCATCACAAGCAAGAGATTATGCTAACGCATTAGGTATAAAGGCTAAACACAAAGAATATATTGAAATCAAAGATAGCGATATTATAAGTAATGCAATTGTTACATGGGGATATGGTCATTTAGTAGAATTAAAACTACCAAAAGATTACAAAAACCCAGTAAATAATTGGCAAATAGAGAATTTACCATACAAACCAGAACCTTTTGAATTTAAAGTTGGCAAAGATAAAAACGCTCAATATAATGCAGTGAAGAAGTTTTTTAAAGAGGCTGATGTATTAATTAACGCAACAGATATTGATAGAGAGGGTAGTAATATCTTTTATTCAACGCTTAATCTAACCGGTGTTAAAGATAAACCTATAAAAAGGTTATGGATTAACTCAACCGTTGATTCTGAAATTATTAAAGGGTTTAGAAACTTAAAAGATAATAAACAAGACTATCAGAGCTATCAAGAAGCATACGCAAGACAAATAAGCGATTATCTAATAGGAATGAATTTAAGCCCACTATATTCTAATATTTTTCGTTCACAAGGTTTAAATGAAACTTTTTCAATTGGTAGAGTTCAAACACCTACTTTATGTATGATCTATGAAAGACAAAAGGCGATTAACAATTTTAAACCAGAAAAGTATTATGAAGTAGTAGGTGAATTTAAAGCTCAAAACGGTCAGTATAAAGGTAAGGCTAAAATTAAAACTTTTGAAAAAGCAGATTTAATTGAGTTAGAAAAGCAACATAAATTAAGCCAAGTAACACATGGTAATGTATGTAAAGTAGAAACAAAAGAGAAGAAACAACAAGCACCTAAATTACATTCATTATCAACACTTCAAACCAAGATAAATAAAAAATACAAATATGGAACAGAAAAGACAAAAAAGATTGTTCAAACGCTATATGAACGGAAGATATTAAGTTATCCACGTACTGACAGTAATTTAATTACAGAAGAAGAATTTAACTATTTAAAACAAAATTTAGAAGCCCTTAAAGAAGTCTATAAGAAAAACTTTAATATAAGCTATACAGAGCCTCGTAAACGCTATGTAGACGGTTCGAAGGTACAAGAACACTATGCCATTATTCCGACTTCAAAAATCCCTTCTAAACAAGATATAGAAAACTTGAATCAAGAAGAAATGAATGTATTAAACGAAGTGGTCAATACAACATTAAGTATGTTTGCAGAAGATTATGTTTTTGATGAAACTGTCATTGAAACTGATGTGAATGGTTTAATTTTCTATACGAAAGGTACTGTTGAAAAAAATAAAGGGTGGAAATCATTATTTCTAAAAGATGATACAGAGAAAGAAAGTAACAATGAAAATAAACTCCCAAAAGTTGAATTAAATGAATCTGTAGATGCTAAAGTTAAAGCTCAAGAGGGTATTACAACACCTCCGAAACCCTACACAGAGGGCGAATTAATAACATTGATGAAAACTTGCGGAAAGACATTAGATGATGATGAAGCAGCAGATATATTGAAAGATATACAAGGTTTGGGTACAGAGGCTACAAGAGATGGCATTATAAAAGGTTTAAAATCCAAACAATATATCAAAATCACAAGTAATAAAGTAGCAATCACAGAAAAAGGTATATTACTTTGTGAAGCAGTTAAAGGTAGCTTGCTTTCTAGCCCTACAATGACAGCAGAATGGGAAAAACGATTAAAATATATCGGTCAAGGACAAGCTAATATAAGTGGCTTTATTGATGTAACTATGAAATTCATTAAAAAAGAGCTAGATCAGTACAATGAAAAGGCCAAAAATGTAGATGTACAAAAGCAAGTTGAAAAAACAATTGATGAAAGTACCATTGGTCAATGTCCTAATTGTAAACAGGGTCAACTAACAGATAAAGGCAAGGTTATAAAATGTAGTAATTGTGAACAAATATTTTTCAAAAATTTCTTCAAGAAAAAAATTCCAGATAAACAGTTGAAAACATTGATAACTAAAGGAAAGACATCCCAAAAATTAAAGTTTAAAAGTAAAGCTGGTAAGTCATATGAAGCATATCTAAAACTTGATGATGATAATGAAAAGAATATTAAAAAGATTATATTGACGTTTGACTAGGGGGATAAAGATGGATAATGAAAATAAGCCAATTTTAGATAATATTTTTGGGAAAAATAGAGATCAAAAGAAGGAATATATTATTGTAGCATTTATTACATTATATATTGCAATTAGAACATTTATTAATCAAGAATTTATTTATCTTCTAACTTTCTATGATTTAAAACAAACAATAATAACATTAGGTAATATATTCAATGACTTAATAATGGCCTATATCCCTATAGGTGTACTAATTCTGACTACACAAGGTGCCAAATTTAGGGCTAGTAAGGTTGGGGAAAGGGTTATATTAAGTTTATTATCTTTTGCAGCACCTATAATATTTCTATTAATATTTTATACTTCTATAATAATTGAAAACCTTATTGGTCAACCTACGGATCCACTTACGCTAGTTATTATGAAAGTGTTCGCAATACTTTTTATACCTATAAAAGTGTTTATACTTGTTATGATAGTTTTTTCAATCATATTCTTTTTGAGCTTGCTAGTGAATAATATCATCATGATAATATTCTTACTTCTTGAAAATCATAAAAAAGAACTTAAAACACTAGACATAGGAGAAGATGTTTTCTTTGAAAATAAACATATCAATATATATAACTACTGGTATTATAACGAATACAAACCTACACTTAGACTCAAAAATTATAAGAGAGAAATTTACTTTGTAAAAGTGTTTATTAAAAATAAAAAAGAAAACGAAGCAATTTTAAATATTTATCTTGAAGATGATACGTTAATAGCTCTAAATAAATCAACAAAGGTAAATGTAATCGACGGTATGAAAATAATAGATCTTGAAAAAGAACTCAATTTAACTGTAAAAAGCGAAATAGAAATTTTAAAAAAGAAAATAAATGAATTTAAAAAGCAATCCTAATTACTAGGATTGCTTTTTTAGGAGGTTTTTAAAATGTCAAAAACTCACAGAGTATTTACAGATGAAGAAAAAGCAAAAGCTAGAGATGTGGACATTAGAGAAATCGGTGAACAAAATGGTTTGTCATTTAGCAGACAAGGTAAGTATGATCGTTGCAATGAACATGATTCATTAGTATTAAAAGGACAGAGCTTTTATTGGAATTCGACAGGTAAAAAAGGAAACGGTGGTTTATCATTTGCTGTTGAAGTATTGGATATGAAGTTTAAAGATGGTATGACTATGTTAGTAGATGGTGAATTTGGTCAATATGATGCATCTAAAGCCCCTAAAGAAGAACAAAAAGAATTAAAATATGATACAAAGTACGAAGTAGAAAATACTAAAATAGCGAGAAATTACCTAATTAATGAACGTGGATTAGATGAAAGGTTAGTCGATTGGTCATTTAAAACTGGTGCAGTAGCACAAGACGGTTTTAATAATGTTTGCTTTAAGTGGCTTGATAATGAAAACAATATTGTAGGTGCTGATAAAAGAGGAACAGGTGATAAACCATTCAAACAGGTTGTGGAGGGTTCAAAAGAACATGGTGGGTTTCATCTTGATGTACTACAAGATAAAGATAAAGGCATTAAAAATATAGTTTTCACAGAAAGCCCTATTGATGCTTTAAGCTATTATGATGCTCACAGAGATATTCAACAAACACGTATTGCTTCACTTTCTGGTCTAAAACTAGAAAGTCTAAAAGAGCATGTTAATGAAGTTGGTAAATATAATGTCTCAAAAGGGGAACACCCTAGAGATTATCCACTAAATAGCATTGTATTAGCAGTAGATAATGATGAAGCAGGCAAAAACTTTGTTAGAAATGTAATAAATTCTTACGATACAGATTTTAAACTTGATTTACCTACAGAACGTAAAGACTGGAATGAACAATTAAAAAAGGACAAAGCGATAACTAATGGCGAACCGACTTACGAAAAACCAAAAGAGGCAAAAGAACAAATGAAAATCATAGATAATGAAAAAGACGAAGAAATGGAAAGATGAATATGAACAATATATCAGTATTTAATATACTCATATTAATCATTATATTAGTTATCGCTTATAAACTATTGCCAGTCATAGTTAATTTTCTAAAAAAGAAAAAAATTCAAAGTATATACCGTAAAGCCAGAATATATGATGTAGATAAAATGGACGGAATAGAATTTGAATATTATTTGGAAGCCTTATTTTCTAAATTGAAGTATAAGCCTAGTGTTACAAAAGCATCACATGATTACGGTGCTGATCTAATATTGAAAAATGAAAACAAAAAAATAGTCGTTCAAGCCAAAAGAAGCAGTTCAAAAATTGGTATTAAAGCTGTACAAGAGATTTATGCAGCACAAAAATTTCATGGTGCTGATGAAGCATGGATAGTAACTAATAGTTTTTATACTAAAAGTGCAGTTGAATTAGGTAATGCTTGTTCAATAATTATGAAAGATAGAAATACATTATCTAAATGGATTATTAGTATAAATCCTGATTTTTCAAATAATGAAAAGTGTCCAAGATGTAATCATGAATTAGTAGTTAGAACAGGTAAAAACGGCCAGTTTTTAGGCTGTTCTAACTATCCTAATTGCAAATATACTAAAAACATTTAAGAGGTGAGTGTATGGTAATGAATAGAGAAGAAGTTGAATATCATCTGAAAAATGTTGAAAAGCTAGATGATTTTTTAATAAATAGAGGTGTTAAAAATAGTGATTTAGATGCAGCGATGAATGAAAAAGTGGATTATGCAACAGAATTTGATTACTACTATGATTATAAAGAAAAACAAACAGAGTTAGCATGGATTGATACAGAATATATACATGCACCGGCCAGAGCAGGAAACAATGGTCATAGTTGGTATAATTTACTATTTTGGGGAATCTATGGCCTACCTCAAAGTAAAGAAGCTAACTTATCTAGTTTAAGATTTTATGATCTATTGAGAAATTTAACTAAAATGAATTTTAACGAATTAAAGGAACTTTATGAAGATGGAAAAAGTGGATTATCTTTATATAACTTCAATAAATATGTTAAATCAGGTGAAAAACCAGTTTATATTGGTATAAATGACGGTACACATCGCATCATATTAGCAAAGGTACTAGGTATTAACTATGTAACGAGCCAAAAAGTCTATGTGTATGAATATAATCCAGAAAAACATAGAATATATGAAGATTTAATATTAATATTAGAAAAATTGCAATCATTCTTAAAAACGAGCAAGGCCTTTAGATTGTTAGATAATGAATATATAAAAATCAACGCTAAAACATTTAATTACATGGGCGTACTATTTGAAGATATTAATTCTTACACATTTAATAAAAATACTTACGAATATATAGAACATATCGAAATATTAAATAAATATTATGCGATACTCCAAGAAGTTGAAGATAACTATAATAAGCAGATTAATATTTATAAATATATCCCTAAAGGGATATTAAACTTTATGTCATTAGCTCATAAAGATATATATTTAGAAGAAATAGAAGATTACAAAAATAATCTACTTAAAAAGGTTAAAATATTGAAAGCACTTGATGAATAAAGCAGTTGAATAGTAACACATGTGTAAGTTACACAAATATAAATTACATATGTGTAAAATAAGCCCATATACAAACATACTGTATAAGGGCTTATTAATTTTAAATTTATAAAACATCGAATTCCTCGTTTAACCAACCAATCGCTTTATTGTAATTTCTAAATTCTTCACACCAGCAATCATTTGTAGAATTATCTATACATAAATAAGTTTTATCAAGTGTTATTAAATACTTTCCACTCCACTTTTTATAGTCGCTTGATTTTAATATAAGTTGTTGAACACCTTTTTCATATTTTCCATCAATTTGATATATTTTACTATTAACCATTTTGAATTTAAAATCTTTATATTTAGTGTCTAGTAATTGTAATAAATCATTATCTAAATTTGAGCAATTCTTCATTTTAATGACCTCCTGAAATTTTTTCTTTTAGAAATTATTTATTTTTGCTGTGTTGTGAAACCACTGCAACAAGCCGTTACGTTGAGGTTGCAAGGGTTCAAGAAATAAAAGTTTTTAGACTGGCCTATGGCCACAAATAAAAAGTTTTTTGCCCCTTGCAAGATCACGTAGGCTTGTTAAAAGCACAATCTTTGATTGTGCGTGTGAGCGTATCAACACAAAAAAATAAATTCTAAAAAATGAGATAAAGGGAAAGTGAATCTTCACTTTCCCTCCATTTTTGAATTTAGTTTTAAAAGTGAGAGTATATGTGCGCTCTTACGCATATACTCTCACTCCTTTTTGTTTTCGATGTAAATGAGAGCCTCTCATAGCGCTTTGTTTTTATAGATATTATTGATAATTGCGAACGTATGTTCTAAAATAGTTTTGAGGTGATTTTCTTGAAAATAATTAATCCAGATATGCCAGAACCATATAAATATGAAACTGATTATAGAAAGATACCTAGAGAATATCTTAATCCACGAATACCAAAAGGACGAGGTATAGTTAAATGGCAGCCATTCAAAACTATGCCACAGCAATATGAAATTTTAGATCAATATATAGATGACCAAAATAAAATTGATATGCCGTTATTATCAGAAGAACAACTAGAATCTATTAATGATATAATTAATGAAAAGATAAAAACTAATTCTTTTTGTATAATTAATTACTGGGATAATGGATATATGAAACACTTTTCAGGAATAATTAAGAAAGTAGATATGATTAATGAAATAATTTATTTAACTAGCGATATACAAAAAAAAATTAAATTAAAATTTTCTGTAATTTGTGATGTTATATAAAATAGAAAGGAAAAGTTAAATGTTTATAGTAAACGCATCAACATTTAAACAAATAATAGAGTTTGTTAAAGACCAAATGGCACAACAATCTAGTTTAAAAGATATTGATTTAGCTAATTATAATTTATTATTAGAGATTAGTGAATTATACGAAACAGTAGAGCTTTTAATTCAAAATGAAATTCATAAACCTATACCTGCATTATCAAGGCAATTATTTGAACGTTATATATATATATTATTTTTAAACGATAAAGAGCAATATGCTAATGATAGAGCAAAAAGGTATTTGGATTATAGGGAATATGAAATTCAAAGATATCATGAATACGTCTATCGTGATGATACTAATGAAATATCATTTTCAAACTTAAGAAGCTATATAAATATTAATAAAAACGACAGTGAATATTCAGACGCATTTAACGTACCTAATCTAAAATCAACAGAATCTAATTACAGAGCGAATTTTACTAATATAGATAATATGAAAACTAATAAGTTAAAATGGTATTTTCAAACTAATGAATATAAAAAAGATTCAGTTGGTAACAACGTACCAAACAATCTATATAATTTTAAAGATTTATGCGATTATTTAGGTTTCCCTGTATATTACTATATATGTTACAAAAACTTTTCATCTAATATACATGCATCAGCTACATTAAGAGAATCAATTAAAAAGAGGATAGATAATGATTCTATTGATAAAGGTTATACACAATTATCAATAAGCATCATTGCATATTGTATAAATAGGCTATATGCAATGTTTAAATAAAAAAAGAGGGGATTCACATTCCCCTCTTTTTTAAATATCCTCATATTCAACTATTTTAAAGCGTTTTGTTTCTTTGCTGTATTTTAGAGCATACTTAGATTGAATTTTATTTTTGTTGACTTCTTTAGTTAAAATAATTTGTAACTTGTCTTTATCTTTACTAATATCATCAATTTGTGGATTACTATATTTGTTCTTAGCTTTTGATTCCACCATCTTTTTCATATGCTTTGCTACTTTACTATCTTCTTCTATATAATCTGAAATGTATTTATAGTCAGATTTTTTGTATGCTTGGTTCAAATGGTTGGTATAATCAATCATAAATTTCTTGCCCTTATTTTCTATTTCTTTATTTTCTTGTTTAAATTTATTAATAGAATCTTGATTAAAAGATAAATCTACTTCTTGTGGACTTTGATATTTATTTTTACTTATCTTTCTATCATTAGTAACAAATTCTTTACCATCAATTTTACCAACTACATGCACTTTAAATTCATCATTATTAAAATAATTACCATAAATTTTATTTTCTACATAATCTTGTTCTTTACCATCAACAACAATTTTCTTACTATTCTTATCTAATGATTCACTATTTTTTAAGTTTATTTTAAAACTAGACTGATCAAAATTTTGTATAGCAACTACTTTATTATTTTTATCAGTTACTTCCGTATTAAATTCTAACTTTCCACTGCTTTCACCAGTCAAGAAAGTATCTTCTATTTTCTTTTTGGCATTAATATTATATTTTCCTGTAAAAAATGTTCCAATACTTGTTAGTCTATTTTTATCTGCTACAATTTGATGTTCCTTATCAGTATTATAATTATACACCCCTGTATTATTATTCTCTTTTACATATACATTAGTATAATTAGGGGCGAATTTTAATTTTTCTATAAAGAAAAACTTCTTTCCATCTTTTTTAACATTAATTATTTCTTTTCTATTATTATCAGTAATAGCACCTAAATCAATATCATACTTATTATTATCTTTTACGTTTTTCTCTATTTCGTTAATTTCTTTATCAAATCTTTTAGAATTTTGAGGCTCATTAATATAATTAATGAATGCTTTAGCTTCATCGTTAGACAAATCACGTTGTCCACTTGATAAATACTCTGCAATTTTATTGTAATCTTTATCCTTAGCTGCTTGTTTAAAGTCTATTATTTGACCATGTGCATTTGTTTGATTAAGAATTATATAAATCAATAGCCCTATTAATAAAAATATTATGAAAATGAAAGTAGCCAATATATATTTTCTGCTTTTACTTTCAGAATTATTTTCATCATTGTTTTTCATTATCTTTACCAAACCATTCTGAAAATTTATTTTTAATTTCATCTAATTTATTATTCACTTTATCTAATTCTTCTTGTACTTTGCTATCATCACCGTTTTGCTTAGCTGTATTTGCTTCATCAAGTTGATTTACAGTATCTTGATAGTCATTCGCTACTTTCTCGGTTTTTTCATCATTTGCATTTTGTTTCAAACTATTTACTTCATCTTTTAGACTTTGTAAAGTTGCTTGTGTATCTTCGTTTGAATTTTCTATACTAGATTTTGTATCTTCAATTTTACTTTGAATTTCATCATCTTTTTGTTGAACATATTGTTCATTGTTTGGTTGTTGCTGCTGTGTCTGATTATCAGATACATTTTCTTGTTCTTGGTTATTATTACTACATGATTTAAAAGCAAACACTAAAGCTACAATCAAAAGAATAACTACAAGAAATGATAATCCTTTTTTACTACGCTTATTTTTTTTATTTTCCTCATACAATTGTTGTTCTCGTCTGTAATCTCTATCATTATAATATGATCTTCTTCGTTCTTCTTCTTCAAGATATGCTTGTCTTTTACGTTCTTCATCATAATATTGTTGCTGTCTTTTTTCTTCCTCGTATCTTTCTCTATCACTTCTATTCATAATTATTCACTCCTAATATGATTTTTTTTGAGCTATCAAAAATATTCCGATAACGAAATCAAAAACTAAATCCATCAGTAATAAAATTGATGCTATAAAAAGTGCTAAAACACTATAGCAGCAAATTGCTTTTTTAATTAGATTATTAGCCTCGTTTTGCAATCCAATATTAAATAATAAAGCTATACAAACAAAGAATGCTATCAAAACTAGATATTTACAGATAGTTATTAAATATATTTTCACATCATTTTTTGATAACTTTGGAAATAGTATTTCTTTAAGAAAACTATCTTTATTACATCCTACTTGTTCATACAATCTACTAACTTTAAGTAAATAAATAGGAAAAGCAAACGACAATGCAATGCTCACAAGACTTTTAATGTCCTGCTGTGAATTTAAGAAGTATATAAACATTGCAATAATTGCCCCCAAAAATGAACCTACATTTAATTCTAAGCTAAAAATCTTTCCTGATTTATTATCCATTAAGTTAATACTCCTCTTTACTCGCCCTATAGTCACTCTTTATTCTATATATAGTCTGTCTTGATAGACCAACTTTTTTCGCTATTTTACTGATTGCCATACCTTGATCTAAAAAATGTATAACTCTAAAATATACAGCTTGCTTTTGTGGGTCTTTTGCATTTGGACTATATAGCTTAGGTCGGCCTTTATAAATACCTTTTGCCTTTGCTACTGCTATACCATCTGCTTGTCTACGCTTACTATCATTTCTTTCTTGCTCTGAAATCATTGCTAACAATTGAATGATTAAATTTTTTAAAAACTTATCAAAGAGTT
The DNA here is from genome assembly GCF_050955665.1 of Staphylococcus sp. LKG4-2. Classification (NCBI taxonomy): domain Bacteria; kingdom Bacillati; phylum Bacillota; class Bacilli; order Caryophanales; family Staphylococcaceae; genus Staphylococcus; species Staphylococcus sp. LKG4-2. The sequence goes on from NZ_CP194533.1 coordinate 51,143, forward strand.
CATTTCCTACAATCTCATTCATCATTGGTAGACTTGTAATAATTAATTTAACATTTTTTTCTCTAAGAAAATCTACAGTTTTAATTACTTCATCATAATTCCGTCCAAGTCTATCTAATGCATCAACAATTAATGTATCTTCTTCTCTTACAAAATTCATAACTTCTTGAAATACTTTTCTATCTTTAATATTCTTCCCAGATTGTTTTTCTTCAAATATTTTTGTAGCACCATACTTCTTTAATGTTTCTATTTGTCTTTCTAAATTTTGATCTTTTGTAGATACTCGGGCATAACCAATTTTCAAATTTTTACAACTCCTTTTTTGTTACACCCTAATCATACAATTAAAACCTTAAAAAACCAACTTTCTTGTCACTTTACTTGGTATATGAGAATAATTTCACTTAATAAATGAGAAAAAGCAGCGTACTTTAATATGGTACGTTGCTTTTTCTATTATCGTATACCTATGACTAAACTGTCTCTTGCTGTTTCTACAACCTCGGTGCTGATTTTATCTAAGCCATTTATATCCATAATTCTATCTATCTGCGCAAACAAGCGATGAATAAGTCTAAAATTACCCTTAGTGATTTTAATAATAGTTGTTATAGCTTCATAGTCAGTGAAGTCTTCAAGTTTTAAATCAACTCCTAGATCTTGCCACTTATACTCTAATATATGATGTGTTTCATCTTTGCTTAAATTATCAAATTCATGTGCAAAACCTATACGAGAATATAGTTGAGGATAACGAGATAGTTTTTTCTCAATACCTGGCATACCTTCAAGTGCTTTCTTCTCTGACTACGAGCATGTTGTATATCCTTTATATCAATTGAATAATCAGATAAATCAGGAGATATAGCTGTACAAAGGAATTCATCTCTATAAAACACGCGTATTTCAGCCATATCATTGGGATTGTAACGAATCAGTACATATTCACCTACATAAGCTGCTAAATTCGTATTACTATATCTAAATCCTTGAAAATGAATACCATCTGAATGGATTTTTCTAGATTTAGGAATCTCTAGTAAGAGTAAATCGAGTTGTTCTAAACTACTGGGCATATTGGGGAAAAAGAGATTACTATTCCATCGACTTGTTGGTGAACAACCAATAGAACTGTGTTCTTTGTGATTATAGTCTTCAATCAAAAATTGGCGTAATTTTTCTTCGAACTCTTGAAATTCTAGTAAATTTTTAAACTCATCGTTATTGTTTATATATCCAGGAATTTGCTCTAGGAATGTTTGATTGACTGTTTGAAAGAATCTTTCTATTTTTCCACGACCTCGTGGCACGCCAACTTTTGAAAACATTAAATTAATTTTCAAATCAACAGCTACTTGTTCCATATGATGTGAAGTGAAGTCACTTCCATGGTCAGTATAGAACTTTTCAGGAATCCCACATATTGGCCATCTTGTATCACTCTTATTCCAAATAGCTTGATGTAGTGTTAGGGCAGTATTCTTGGCATTAGGACTATCAAATGTTAAAAAGTAGCCTGCAATTGCACGACTATAATCATCCATAATAATGATTAACCACGGTCTATTGATGTTACCTTTTTGATCTAATATATAGACATCTAGCAAAGTATGGTCAGCTTGCCATATTTCATTTGGTCTTGATGATTCTCTTATTTGTATTAAATCGTACTTATTTTGATAGTATTTTTCACCCTGATGAGAAAAATCAATCACAGATTTAGGCGTTGCTTTAATAACACTATAGACTTGTTTATAGCTTGGTGTATCAAAATTATTCTCTTTACAATAATTAGCGATTTTCCTATGAATTGTAGCAATACTATTTCTTTTATTTTTAAGTGCAAGGCGTTCAATTTCATCAATTATCTTTGGTTCTATTTTACGTGTCCCTTTATCGGCTCTTGTTGTATAAATTAGCCCCTTAAGTCCTTGTTCTTTATATAACTTATTCCACCTATAAAGTGTACTTAACGCAATGCCTGTATTTTTAGAAATACTTTATAAGGATTTGTTTCCTAAAATAAAAGGTTTAATAACATCGTACTTTTGTATAGCCTCTTTACGCTTGGTTTCAGAAAAATTAGTGAGGTATTTCTCCTTGTTTTTCATCTTCCTTTTCCTCCAATTTATTGAGGTAACGATAAATTGTTGTGCGTGAAACTTGCCATTGTTCTGCAATTGTCTTAATTGGTGTACCATTATCATAAAGTGTTTTGAGTAAATTCAAATCTTGATTGCTTAATTTTTCAGGTCTTCCACCATAACGTCCTCTGGCACGAGCTGCAATTCGACCAGCCGAAGAACGTTCTAAAATTAAGTTACGTTCAAATTCTGCAAACGCTGCGAATAAATGAAATAATAATTGTCCTGTAGAACTTGATTTATCCATAGTTATATTTTCTTCTAAACTATGAAAACTCACGCCTCGTTCGTTAAGCTCATTAACTAATGTGATTAAATCTTCCATGTTACGTCCTAGTCTATCTAGTCTCCAAACAACAATCGTGTCTCCTGATCTCGCAAATTCAATTGCTTTATCTAAACCAGGCCTTTTACTTTTCGAACCACTAATATGGTCGCTAAATATCTTTTCACAACCATATGCGTTTAATCGATCCTCCTGTAAATTTAAATTTTGTAATCCAGTTGAAACTCTTGCATAACCTATTTTCAAAATACAAACCTCCTATATACATATCCAGTGTACCATAACTTAATTTCAAGGTCTTTTGTGAACATAGATTTTTTGTTGGGTTTTTGAACACGAAAATATATGTAATACTCACTTATTTCGACATAAAAAGAGAGTGTACAGAAAATGGTTATTTTCTGGACACTCTTTCATATAAAAACATCTACCTACAAAGAAGTTTTTCATTTTACTTCCGGTATTGTGAGATTAAAACAGGCATCTTTATTATTTATTAACAGCATTTACCAAAGCATCTGCAGCAAGTAATCCTAATTCATTAGATGCTAAAGGACTATCACCAGTTAATAAATTACGGTCTTGATGGGTTTTTCCTGTCATTTCCTTATTTACAACTTTAAGACCTTGCTTACTTAAAAGGTCAGCCACAAGCCATTTTAATTTACCCGGTAAATAGCCAATATCTAAGTTTGCACCTTCATCTAAAGCATCAGGAAATACACACACTGAATAACCTTTAAATGGAGACTCTTTTCTACCCATAGAAGCAGATAATAAAGCTGCTGGTCCATGACATAGAGTAATAATAAATTTATCGTATTCTAAAGCCCAATCCAACGTTTTTTGAACCTCTTTACTTTCTGAAATACCTACTACAGCTCCGTGACCGCCTGGTATAAAAACAGATAAATAATCTGAATTAGAACCTAAATCATTTTTTATAACATCAGACAAAACTTTAGGCTGTTTGAGTTTAGCTTTTAATTTTTCATAAGTTTGTAATACGGCTTCGTCTTCGTTAGGCATAGCCCACAACTCTAATTTCACTGGATAGCCTGAAATTGTCGCTATATCAACATCAAAACCAGCTTCCATTAAATGATGTAATGGTAATAGCATTTCTACTGGATGGTTTCCTGTAGAGAACATTTTACCATTTTCTAGTAATACGTAACGTTCTTCAGCTGCAATCATTAATACTTTCCATTTACCTTCAGTATAAGCGTTTTTATGTTTTACGCCGTCAAAATTTGTTTTAGGTGCCGTATATTGACTAAGTGAATAAGGCGAAGGGAAAAAAGCATTTTCTTCTGCTTGATCTGGGGTAGGATTTTTACTTAGTTCATTTACATCTTGTGCCATTTTAATTCCTTCTTTCTTTTTTATTAATCAAAAATTTTTAATTCCTTTGATATTTTTATTTTAATATTTAAACTATGCTTTAAGGGAAGGGAAAACAACTTAAATAAAGAGATTAAATACGAAAGAATATTAAAAGTATATTTAACTCTCTTTTTAATATTTTGTTAGTTAAATATTTATCAATTATTATCATCTGTTGAGTAAGACTCATTTTGGTACTACATGTTTAAAAGGTTAATATTATTTTTCCGCTATTTTTATTTTCTTCCATATAAGTGTGTGCTTCTTTTATATTTTCTATAGTAAATACACTATCAACAATAGGTTTTATCTTTTTTTGTTCGAATAATATTTTGGAGTCGTTTAAGAAATCATCTTTTAATCTTGATTTGTATTCATTGCTTCTTGGTGTTAGAAGCGTACCTGTAACTTGAATTCTCTTTTGAAGTAATGTTTGTAAATCAAATTCTTTAATAATTGTTCCACCCAATATTCCAATTAAAACGAGTCTACCATCTACAGATAAACTATTAATGTTTTGTTGCCAATAAGGTGCTCCTATAAAATCTAAAATTACATTAACACCTTCATTTTGCGTTAGATTACTGATTTCATCTTGGAAGTTTTGTTTTTTATAATTAATTAAATGGTTAGCACCTAAAGATTGAGTTAATTTTAACTTTTCATCAGAACCAGCTGTAACAAAGACTTCTACATTTGTTCTTAGGTTCTTAATAAGTTGAATAGCAGCTGTTCCTACGCCACTCGCGCCAGCATGTATGAGCAGTTTCTCATTATCTTTAACACCAGCAAGCCAAAATAATGTTTGATAAGCTGTTAAAAAAACTTCTGGAATTGCAGCTGCTTCTTCAAAAGTCAGGTTATCTGGCATATCCATAACAAAAGACTTATGCATAATGACATACTCACCGTAACCTCCCCGGTTTACTAAACCCATCACTTTTTTTCCTATAGCGACGTCCACATTTCCACCTATATCTTCAACTATTCCTGAAACTTCAACGCCTAAAATTTTTCCAGTTAAGTCTTCCATAGTCCCTTCTCTGCTTACTATATCAGTTCTATTAACTGCAGCTGCTTTTACTTTCACAAGTACCTCGTTATCTTGTGGTATAGGTTTTTCAACATTCTTTAAGTTTAATTCTTCCACACCACCTGGTTTATTTAAAACAACAGCTTTCATTTTAGTCCTCCTTTATCATTTGAATTACAACCATTTGATTCAAAAAAGTGTAATTTCTTTTATAACTTTAATATATTACTTAAACCATACTTTAAGGAAAGGAAAAGGTCTCGAATGGATAAATTGTAATTTTACTTGATATATGAGGATGATTTTACCTAATAAATAAGAAAAACAACTTAATAGTTTAAGTTGTTTTTCTATTTATCTATGCAATTCTATTTTTTAATTTGCTTAATAATATCATTTACATCAACATGTGATCTTTTTTCAATAATTTTGTTATCTTTAAATTTCAAAAGCATCATTAGTGAAAATTTTACAAATTTTCCAGTAGGATTTATGCCGTTAAAAGGTGTCCCAGTATGTTTACCTTCAAAGATTAAGTATACTGCAGCTCTATCACTATTATCTAAAATAATTTCTTTCACTGGCATTTTAAAACCTGGAAACGAAGAGAAGTTTTTTCTTTCTGAAGCTTTTAATCCTTCTATACCATAAAATGGTGTATCTATTTGGGGATAAAATACAAAGTCTTTATGACAAAACGCTTTTAATTCATCATAATTTTCATCTTCAATGAGTTTATAAAAGCTTTTTATCATTTCTTCTCTATTTTCCATAATATTACCTCACTTAAAATTTATATTTATCTCCATCATCCGGTATAATAATTTGGGAATCAAAATTATTTGTTGCAGCGAATTGTTTTAAATCTTTTCTTGATAAGTTCCAATGGTTAACAGCTTCCATATGGACAACAATAATTTTGGAATCAGGCACTGTTTTGGTAACTTTATGAATATCCACTTCATTCATAATTAAAGAGCCACCCATATTAAATTGGTTATCCCCGCCATTAACAACAACAATTTCTGGTTGATAAGATTCTAAAGTTTTTTCAACTTCTTCATACCAAACTGTATCTCCAGCGATGTAAAGTGTTTTTTCATTTTCATTTTGGAATATTAAACCACAGACATTACCAGCGACTTGAAGAATTTCACCTCGACCATGTTGTGCAGGTGTTTTAATAATATTAATATTGTCAATATGATTTGTAGCTTCTAATGCTTCTACATTAAAGAAACCAACATTTCTAACTTCTTCTGCATCTTCGTTATTTTGTGTATATATTTTAATATCTTTAGGCAACAATCTTTGTGCAGCTTCATCAAAGTGATCTAAGTGTAAATGTGTTAAAATCACAATATCTATATTTGATATAATGTCGTTAATATCCATTGGTAATTCAACTAATGGATTATTTTGATCATCTCTTGGTGCATCTGGAAATGGCGGGAATGATCCTTTTTCACCCAACATAGGATCGATTAAAATTTTCTTATTTGCATATTCAACTATTAAAGTTGCATTTCTTACATGGGTTATATTCATTATAAAACCTCCTATTTGTGATACTGTAATTCTATTCTGATTACTAAATAAAAAACATAATCTTTTGAAAAAGATTTTGGACATTTACTTGATATTTGAAAAAGGCGGGATAATATGAATTTAGATGATACTGACAAGTTGATTATCAAAGAGCTTCAAAATAATTCTAAAATTACAATGAAGTCTTTAGGAAAGAAAGTTAATTTAACAGGACAAGCTGTTAATACAAGAGTTGCTCGTTTGGAAGATGAAGGAATTATACAAAACTATACAGTTGTTGTTAATCAAAAGAGTTTAGATTGTGATATACATGCTTTTATTAATATCTATATGCATAAAATTTCGCATAAACCTTATTTGGAGTTCATAAATGAACAAAGCATATATATTTTAAATGATTATAAAATTATTGGAGATGGTTGTTATTTATTAGAATGTAGATTTCCTAACAATAATCATCTTAATGATTTTTTAGAGACTTTAAATCAATTTGCTAATTACAAAGTTTCAACTGTTTTATACTAGAATTTAAAAATTAGAGCATATGCTAATTATTTTCCCTTATTTATATTTATTCTATAGATTGGAGTGTACAGAAAATGGTTATTTTCTGTACACTCGTTTATAAAAATTATTTATATATATGCTTGAGTATTTAAATAATCAAGCATATTAGGATCATAGCTTCTAGCTAAGTGCTCATTGATATGCTCACTCTATCCCTTGACTGTTCGTGTTGAAAATGGTGCTTTGATTGGTCTATTTTTATAATATGATTGCATTTTTTCATCATATTCCTCAATATCCTCAACACTGAAAGGTTCATATTGATTATTGTGCATGACAATATCTTTCGGTAATCATCGATGATATAAATGCTTTTTAGTTTCTAAATAATAAATGCTCTCCCAAAGAATTTAGGAGAGCATTTTGACATGTACTAACTTTCAATTTCATTTAATTGTTTAATACGATACTCTAATTCTTCAAAATCAATAATTCTTGCTTGTCGATGCATTTCTTTATTTTTATAAAATAAAATGACAACTGGAGCTGTAAATAGTGATAATTGACCAGCTGCTTCTGGTATCTCATTAACCATAATGTTCAAACTGTTTAAATTATGTTTTTTAGTTAATGCATCTACTTTAGGAAAATCAGCATGACAAACGCTACAATTTTCAGACATTACATATAATAATAGCTTATCGTTTCTATCCATTTTGTACAGTAGGTCATTATAACTCATCACTTTTTCCATCCTTATACAGCTCCTTCTAAAGTTATTTTTGTATTATCAATTTCCTCCAATTTAAAATTAACTACAAATATTTAGTTAATACATTTTCTAAATTTGGTTTAGGATTAAAACCAATTAAAGTGTTAACTAACTCACCATCTTTAAAGATTAATAGTGTTGGTATACTCTGAATTTGGTATTTAGCAGCCAAAGCTTTTTCTTCATCGACATCTACTTTTCCAATTATTACTTTACCTTCCAACTCATCACTTAGTTCTTCTAATACAGGTGATTGCATTTGACAAGGTGGACACCAAGTTGCCCAAAAGTCTACAAGTGTTACACCTTTTTCAATTGTTTTATTAAATGTTTTTTCAGTTACTGTTATTGTTGCCATATCTTTTAAATCTCCTTTTTAATCGATTTCAGTTAGTTCTCAATTTCAATTACTAACTCTACTTACGTTTATACTCAGGGGTTATTTGAACTTTACTTTGGACAGTATTTCCTACTATAGAAATTGATAAAGCATCATGCATCAATTCCTCGATTTTTACATCTTCTATTTCAGTATCTACGTTAAAAGTCACATTCAAATTATAAACACCAGGATTTCCCTCTTTTAGTCCTAAAAGGATATTTAAATCTACGTCTCCCGTCACTTCAACATCTAATCCTTTTATTTCATGATTTTTATTATTAGCTGATAATATAAATGATAATGATAAGCAACCTCCAAGTGCACTGAGTAAATATTCAACGGGGTTTGGTCCTTTATTTGTTCCAGCTAACCATTCAGGTTCATCTATAAGTAATTCATCATGATTTCCTACTTTAGCTACTGCACTTAAACCATTATTCCAATTAATATTAGCCTTATATGGTTGAATCCCTTTTTGTGGTTCTTGTGAATATTCCTTTGCTAATTCTTCAATTATATTCATGTTTATACCGTTCATACTATAACCTCCATATCAACTATTTTTTGTATTTAATATAATTTTTCTTGTGCGTCTTTAGTAAATGATTTTAGTTCATTAACTTTCCCTTTTTTAATTTTCATAGCCCATTCTGGATCTGCTAAAATCGCACGACCAACAGCAACTAAATCAAACTCACCATTTTCTAATTTGTGAACTAATCCTGTCATTTTATTGGTATTATGTTCTGCTTCTCGTCCTTCATCAAAATAATTAATGAAATCAGAACCCTCCAAACTAATTGAACCAATTGTAATTGTTGGTTTACCCGTTACTTTTTTTATCCAACCTGATAGATTTAATTCAGAGTTTTTAAACTCAGCTTCCCAAAATCTTCTTGTGCTACCATGAAATATATCTACGCCAGCTTCAGAAATTGGCTTAATGAATGTTTCTAGTTCTTCTGGGTTATTAGCCAGTTTTTCTTGGTAAAAATTATATTTCCATTGGGATATTCTAAATGATATTGGGAAATTGGGTCCTACTGCTCTTCTAATCGAACCTACAAGTTCGCTAGCAAATGTAGAACGTTTAGCAAGACTTCCACCATATTTATCAGTTCGATGATTTGTACGCTCCCAGAAAAACTGATCTATTAAAAAACCATGACCAGCTAAAAGCTCTATACCATCGAATCCTACTTTTTGTGCATTTAGAGCGCCTTCAACATAAGCATCGATTAATCCATTGATTTCTTGAGTAGTATAATCGTCTACATTACCTCTTCCACCCATATGCCAAAGTTGAGAAAAAATCTTACCCCCTGCATTGTGGACAGAATTAACTACATCCGTCCATCCTTTCAACGCTAATTCACCATATATATGTGGTACATCGTGTTGCCATGCGGGTACTTCTGAAGCTACATCAGGATGATTAATAAATGTACCTTCTGTAATAATTAAGCTCACATTATTTTCAGCTCTTCTAGTATAATAATCTCTTACATTTTGATCAGGGATACCGTTTGGAGAGGCATTTCTAGTCATAGGCGCCATCACAATCCGGTTTTTTAAGTTCAAATTTCCTAGATTAAATGGTTCAAATAAAGGTTCGAACTGTTGTTTGTTATTCATAATTTTCTCCTATAATCAATGGGGTATGCCACGTAAGTTATTTATTCATCGTATGCATTTAAGGCATTAACACCATGGGACATTGCAGAACCTGCTTTTAATAACGTTGCTACTAATATTGCTTCCGCAACTTCTTCTTTTGTAACTTTTGCTTTTTTAGCAGATTTAGTATGAATGTCGATGCAATATGGACAACCTGTTGTATGTGCCACTGCAATCGCAATTAATTCTTTTTCTTTAACAGTTAATAGTCCTGCTTTCATTGCTTGTTGATCAAAGTTTATAAATGCTTTAAAACGTTCTCCATCTAATTGTCCAAGTTCTTTCAACCTGTTAAAATAAGAAGCTTTATATAGTTCGTCATCTTCAATTTCGTCATATGCATTTAGCGCATTAACACTATGTGCCATAGCAGAACCAGCTTTTAATGCAGTTGCTACCATAATTGATTCAGCCATTTCTTCTTTTGTACCACCTAATGTTTTAAACTGCTTAACATGGTGGTCAATACAATGTGCACATCCAGTTGTATGTGCTACTGCTATTGAGATAACCTCTTTAAACTTTTTACTTAAATGACCTTCTGATAAAACTTGATGATCAAATTCCATAAATCTTTTAAAAGAATCATGAGAAAGCTTTGTGAATTCAACCAATCTTTTTGTATGGGACCTCTTGTATAAACTATCATTTTGTAACATTTCAAAAACTCCTTTAATTGTGTACCTACTAGTTGGTACACAATTATTTTAAAGCTAAATCTTTTTACGGGTTATTTTCAATTGTTGTACTTCTCCTCGGTAGATTATTATAGTTCTCAACACAAAATACCTACCGGTCGGTACATAAAATACAATAACTTATTCTAAATTTAAAAGCAATAAATTAGTCTTTTATTTTAAAAATAAGGATTAAATAGATAGTATCTCACTGTTATCATTTAAGTGCTCAATATAAGCAATAGCGCTTTGTGCAGCAATACTACCATCACCCGTAGCTGTTACGATTTGACGTAAACCTTTATCACGCACATCACCAGCTGCATAGATACCAGGTACTTTTGTGCTCATATCTTCATTTGTTTCGATATAACCTACGTCGTTTGTAATACCTAAGTCTAAGAATGGTGTTGTTAATGGTTTCATACCGATATAGATGAACACGCCATCTGCATCTAATGTTTGTTCAGAACCATCTTTTGTTGATTCTAACGTTACAGATCCTACTTTGCCATCTTTATCATTAATTGTTTTTAATGTGTGGCTCCAAATAAAGTCGATTTTATCATTTTTAAATGCACGATCTTGTAGGATTTTCTGTGCACGTAATTCGTCTCTACGATGAACAATAGTTACACTGTCAGCAAATTTTGTTAAGAATGTTCCTTCTTCAACTGCAGAATCTCCGCCGCCGATAACGAATAATTTCTTCCCTTTAAAGAATGCACCATCACATACAGCACAATAACTTACACCACGGCCACCAAGGTCTTGTTCGCCTGGCACACCAATTTTTTTATATTCAGCACCCGTTGAAATAATCACTGCACGTGCTGTTATTTCTTTATTTCCAAGATTGATGACTTTGTAGCCACCTTTATCTTCAATTGATTTAATATCACCATATTGGTATTGAGCACCAAATTTTTTCGCATGTTCAAACATTTTTGTTGATAAATCTGGTCCTGTGACCATTTCAAAACCAGGGAAGTTTTCAACTTCTTCTGTATTTGCCATTTGACCACCTGGCATACCACGTTCAATCATTACAGTACTTAAGTTTGCACGTGATGCATAAACAGCAGCTGTCATACCTGCTGGTCCAGCACCAATAATTGCAACATCAAAATCCACTTGTTCAGCCATTTATACTTCCTCCTATTCATAAATAAAAACATCATAATTTGGTGGTAATCTAAGAATCTAAATATACCTACCAGTTGGTATTGTAATTATAAGAATTTAACGTGATTTATAAATCACGTTAAATTATATTGCCATCTTATAATTTCAATTACATTTTTTAAATATTCAACATCTTGTTTCACTTTAGTCAACATAATTGCACCTTCGACAGTTGAAAAAATAGTTTGCGCATGCTTTTCTGTATCTAAATTTCCTATAAACTCTTGTGCTTTCAAACCATCGAGATTTTCTTTTATTGAAAGTATCCACTTATCGATAAAAGCTTGTATCTTTTCTCTGAAAAGATCATCATGCTCACTCATTTCAATCGCAAGATTACCAACAGGACATCCAGCTTTTGAGCTCATATCATCATGATATTTAAAGGACCAGTCTAGCATAGCATTTAAATTCTCTTTAGGATTTTCACTATTATGAAGTTTACTGTTTATTAATTGTTCAGTCCAGTCTTCAACTAAATCATCTATCACTGCTAAACCTAAATCTCGCTTAGAAGAAAAGTAATAGTAAAATTGTCCTTTTCCAATATCGGCAGCATTTAATATGTCACTAATAGAAGTCGCCTTGTAACCTTTTGAATGTATAACTTCACGGGCAATTGTTAATATCTCAAGTTTTTTTGACATGACTACTTACCACCTTATTACTAAAAGAAAGTATGATACTTTCTTTTTTATTTTTTAAACCTACCGGTCGGTACACAAAATATAATAACTCTTTCTAAACTAAAAATCAACCCATAAGTCTAGTATTCATAATTAAACAAGAATCAAATTTTATATTGGGAATAATATCTTATTAGCAAATCTTAAAGCGCAGTACTTATATAGTGAGTGTACTGCGCTTTCTCATTTATTAAGTAAAATTATTCTCATATACCAAGTACAATGACACTCTTGATTTTAATCTCAAGAGATTTTGTGTCAAAAATGATCGTTTTTTATTCCATATATTTTAACTATTTTTAATCATAGTAAAGAACAAAAATTCTCTATATACATGGCAAATTAAATGGTTATTTGACATAATAAATCTTTATAAGCGCTTATTGCGTTAAATTTACAATATTATTTTTGAATTTCCCGACTTTTAAACATATGTTGATACTCAATTTTTTCGATTTGTGGTAATAATCTATATGGTTTTGATATAAAGAAAATTAAACTTGCAATAATAAATAACCCGCCGCCTATAACTAGAGTAAAATTAATGCCTATGTTTTTTATAAGTACGCCACCTATAAAACTACCCGCGGGTAAAGAAATTGCTGAAATACTTGTTATGATCGTAGTTAATCTAGCTAGCATATGTTCCGGAATAACTTTTTGTTGTATAGAAGCTAAGGAGACATTGCTGATACTAATTGTTATAAAGGCTACAGGAAATAAAATTATAAAACCGATACTAGGAATATAATTTATTATAATTAATATTAATCCTGATGTGATATTTAAGAGTATAAGTAATTTCCCATATCCAATATTCATATTCTTTATGTAAGGTGTGACTAAAGATCCTATAATTAAGCCTAATGAGAACAGCGCCATTAATAAACCGTAATAATACGCTCCACCTAAATCATCTGCTTTTAATGGTATCCAGGTATAAAGTAGCCCTAGTCCGAAGTTTATAACACCACTAACCAATGCTACTATCAATAGTAAAGATTTACTTATTTCTATAGCTCCTTCTTTTAAATTCTGTAAATATGTAGACTTACTTCTCTCTTTATTATTTAAATTAGGGATTTTTATGTTTAGCATAAATAAACTAGCTATTAAAAATATAAGTGAATTGGTGAAATACAGTGGAATAAAAGCAACTATTGCAACCACGATACCACTTATTGAGTTCATAATAACATCTGTTCCTTGATATGCTATACTCATAGCTGAATTAGCACTTAATAGTTTTTCTTTTTTTACTAATAAAGGTATAGCTTTCGATTGAGCAGGATAACCTATTTGAGTACAAAACATAGCAACTGTTACTAAAATAATCAGAGCATATACATTTAAATAATCTATTAAATACAAAGAAGCGATTAGTGCTAGTATTAAGCACTGTAATATGGGGGTCAGTAGAAGAGTTTTCTTTAAAGGAATGACATCTACTAGAGGGCCGAATAAAAACGAAATACACATAGGAACCATTAATAAAGTGTTAGTAACGCCTACTATTAATGGATTATGCGTCCATTGTAGAACTGTCCACGTTGTAGCTACGTAATAAAGACTATCACCAGCATTTATCATAACCCTTCCCATAAGCAAATTAGAAAAAGAATGATTTTTATATAATTGTTTCAAAATATCCCCCCTTGCGCATATAAAACTATTTATAATGATTATAATAATATAAATTCAGAAAACAAGATATTATTACTCTTAAACTTACAATTTACTGATAACGTCTATTAATATTGTATAAATAATTATTTATTATATTTAACCTTATTTGCTAACTTAGCTACTGTTTTATTATCATGGGGGTTAATATAGATTGTTTCAACATTATCTTCAATTGCTTTTCTTGTTATCTTATCCATTTGACTATAATCGCTATTTTGTGGGCTTTCCCATTTATAGGGGATATTATTATACACATTAATGGACCCATCACCATTACTGCTATACGTTACTGATCCACCAGCCTTCATAGGAGCTTCTAATTTTACAACATCTTCTTTATAAACTGCGCTATCTTGGGCTTGTGGATTTACTTTTGATCCTTTTGGTATTTTTGTAACATACACATTTCTAATACCTTTTAAATCATTTTTTGTAGATATTAACTGATACCAAACCCGTGCATATTCAATTTTTTCTGAGCTGAAATTATTTAAATAACTTTTATTTCTATCAGTAGATTGGTGACTTTCATTACTATCAGTATTTTTTTCTCGGTTTTTATTATCACTTTGCTTCTTGTTTTGTTTATTGCCCTTGTCTTTGGTATCACGATTTTCAGAGGTGTTAGTTTTCTTGTCAGTTTCATTTTCTTTATTCTCTGATGTATTAGTATCACTAGAACTGTTATTGTCGTGACTTTCTGAACTTTTATTATTACAACCTGCTAAAAATATCAGAAAACTAACAATTGATATAGCTAAAATAACTTTTTTCATACTGTAACTCCTTTTTAAACTTTTAAATTAAACTTATGTTGATATTTTTTCGATAAAAAACTCCTATAATATGAGTTAAGTAAGTCGTATAACATGATATGTATTAAATATATAATAAAAGAAGTATCTGTTTATGTAAAACAGATACTTCTTTTATTCGTAGAAACTTAAATTGTATAGGATATACATTATAGCTACCTATAATACTTAATTATGTTATTATATATGAACTAATAACGTAAAATTATGGGTGGAAAAATGATAAAAAAATTTATAAGTATTATCATAATAAGTACTATTTTATGTACTGTCTTACCGGAACAATTAAGCCAAGCTAAAATAGAAAAGGGTGTAACAATAGATATCGCTAGAAAATATTATTCTAAAGATAGTTTGAAGAAAATAGTACAACAAATTAGTGAATACAATGGAAGTTATTTACAACTTCATTTTTCTGATAATGAAAACTATACTATTAACTCAAATTATTTAGATCAAACCGCTAATAAGAAAAACAAATATTTTTTGACTAAATCAGAATTAGAAGAATTAATAAAATTTGCTAATAAAAAAAATATTCAAGTTATCCCAGATATAGATTTACCAAGCCATTCTAAAGGATGGCTAACTCTGTTAAGGAAGAAAGACGAGGATCTATATAGGAATGTGGTATCTAATTATAGTAATGAAATGGTAGATTATCATAACAATAAAGCATCATTATTAGTATCTCGCAAACTAATAAAAGAAATATTAGTGATGTTTGAACAGCCCAAGTTTAAAAACGAACAAAAGATTGTTTTGGGAGGTGATGAAGTTCCTGGAAGTATTAGGCAGCAAGATGATTTTATTAACTTTATGAATGAAATAACAAAAGTAGCTCTAGAGGGAAATTACACTGTAAAATTGTGGAACGATTCAATAACTACTAATGGTTTAAAAACCTTAAATAACAATGTAATAATAATGTTTTGGCAGAGAAAAAGCTCCGACTTAGCATCTGTAGATGATTTTTTAAAACAAGATTATAGTATCGAAAATTATAATAGTTATAGTTATTATCTTTTTCCTTCTTTAAACGAAGGGTTACAAGATTTTAATATAAATAAAAGGAATATTAATAAGGCAAATTCAAATGACTTTAGCGATTTAAATAGTGATTTTACTAAGTACGTAGGGACAAATATAAATGGCGAAAATATTACCTTTTGGGGCGAACATGCTGATGATATGACGCAAGATGAATTGGTAGATTATGTATTATCTTATATTGAAGTATTTCTCACAAACTAAAAAGCGCATTCCATATCGATATGGAATGCGCTTTTTAGTTTGTGATCTAATATTACAAAATTATTACAAATTAAAGGAGATTATTATAAAAAAATAGTATGTTAACGTTTACTTATCATATATTATGGTTTCAAAATATATTTTTATTACAATACAATTACGCAATAATAAAAATATAATAAATAAAATTTTGCAAAATTTCTTTGGGTGTATTATTATGATTGATAGTTAGTTAGGGGAGATTAAATGAAACTATACAATTTACTATTGTTATACCCACTGTTTATGTCGATTTATTGGATTATTGGGACACTATATTACGTATTACTAAGGGAAATTAAAAACAAAAATGAACCTACATATAAGACATATGGAGAAGGTATATCATTCTTAATACCTTGCTACAACGAAGAAGAAACAATTGAAGATACGATTAAAAATGTATTAAATTTAGAGTTTCCGAACAAACAGATTATTGTAATTAATGACGGAAGTTCTGATGATTCTGAAAAAATTGTGTCAAAATTGAAAGAAAAATTAGATTTTGTATTTGTGAATTTAGAAGAAAATAACGGCAAGGCTAACGCCCTTAATGAAGGAATAAAGTATGCGACATATGACTATGTTATGGGTATCGATGCCGATACAATCATTGACGAAAAAGCACCATATTTCATGATAGAAAACTTCAAAAAAAATTCTAATCTTGCAGCCGTAACAGGCAACCCTAGGATTAGAAATAAAAGTTCTATATTAGGTAAAATTCAAACAATAGAATATGCAAGTATGGTAGGTAGTATTAAAAGAACACAATCCATCGCTGGAAAAATAAATACAATTTCAGGTGTTTTTACATTATTTAAAAAAGAAGCAGTTGAAAAGGTTGGGAAATGGGATATAGATATGATAACTGAAGATATCGCTATATCGTGGAAGTTTCATATTAACAAATTTCAGATTAAATATGAGCCACGAGCATTGTGCTGGATGCTTGTTCCTGAATCTATTGGAGGTCTTTGGAAACAGCGAGTAAGATGGGCGCAAGGTGGCCAAGAGGTGTTGATCAGGGATTTCAAAAAGGGAATTAAGTCTTTTAATTTTCCTTTGTACTTTTTACTTTTCGAACAAATTTTTTCGCTTATTTGGGTTTATTGCGTTGTCCTATTACTAGGTTTGACAATTATTAATGCAAATTTTTTAGACATATATTATCTAGAATATCAATTCACTATTATTATTCTTTCTGCATTTGTTTTAACTTTCATTAATACAGTTCAATTTATTATTTCTCTTATTATTGATAGCAAATATGAAAAAGTAAATGTATTTATAGTTGTTTTTCTAAGTTGGTACCCAACTGTGTATTGGGTTCTTAATGCTTTAGTAGCAATTGTTGCCTTTCCAAAAGCTTTAAAAAGGCAGAAAGGGGTGTATGCAACTTGGTCAAGTCCAGACAGGGGAAACATCAAACGGTAAAATCGAGTTTAAATGTAATACGAGAAATATGTGTTCTTCTTTTCACTGCTATGTTCTGGTTATATTGTTGTACTGCAATTATAGTGATTGGTGGTTCATTGTTACATATTAATGTGGAAACAGTTCTAATGATAAGAACAGTACTTAATATTGAAATTGATGATATAAACTATCTTTTTAAACTCATAGCAATTTTTGCAACCATTACTTTTTCATTGCTAACATTATCTCTTATCACACAAAAATTGAAAGGAAGTAAAGGAAATCTATGAGTAGACGATTACTATTATTTACTTTGATATTGCTTATTATCATAAGTTCAAACTTAATAATGAACAACCAAAAAGTTCAATCTAAAGAAAAGGAAATAAAATACAAAGAAAATAGCGCACTTGCTTTAAACTATCATCGCATTAGAAACGATAACTTTTTCGATGACTTTTTATCTATATTTTCAAATAGTAAAGAACTTTCAACCTACAGTATTACTAAAGAGCAATTTGAAAAGCAAATTAAATGGTTAAAAGAACATCATGCCCATTTTTTAACTGAGCAAGAGTTTATTAAATATAAGAAAATTGGGAAATTTCCTAAAAGAAGTGTTTGGATAAATTTTGACGATATGGATCAATCAATTTATAAAAATGCACACCCCGTATTAGAAAAATATAATATCCCGGCTACGGGTTTTGTTATTACTGGGAATGTTGGAGCTGAAAATTTTAATAACTTAAACTTGATAACTCTAAAAGAATTGAAAAAAATGAAAAAATCAGGTTTATGGACTTTTAGTTCTCATACTAATAATTTACATAAATTAAGTAAAAACAAATCTATGATGGTGAAAACTTCAAATAAAAACTTTGTAGATGATATTAGTAAAAGTAATGAATATTTAAAAAAACATTTCAATTACGATAATGAGTCATTAGCATATCCTTATGGCCAAATAGATCAAGAAAAAGAGAAAAATTTGAAAAAAGCAGGTATAAAATATGGTTATGTGTTAGAGGAAAGGCCTGTGGAACCTGGTGATGATAATTATTACATTCCACGAATACTTGTAAGTGATGATGCATTTCATCAAATAATTCAGAAGTGGGATGGATTTAAAAATGAATAAAAAAAAGACTGAGTTAATATATTTACGTGCGTTTATTTGTATACTTATTATAGTAACTCATTTGTTAACTCAAATGATGAACGATATTGATGATACTGAAATAAACCAATTAAAACTTCTTTATTATGTTCAAAATATTGTTATCTTTGGTACACCGAGTTTTATTATCTTATCTCAATTATTAACAACTTTGAATTATGAGAAAATAACATTTAAATATTTATGGTCTAGATTTAAATATATCTTTATTCCTTATTTAACCATCGGGTTATTTTACTGTTATACAGAATCGCTTAAATTAAATAGTCCATTTTTACATCAATTTTATGAAAACGTTGTTTTAGGATATTGGTATGGTTATTTTATTATAGTTATTTTACAATATTTTATACTAAGTTATTTTATATATAAAATTTCAAGTAAGATTTTTGAAAGCAAGGTAATACTATTAATTTCTTTAATAATTCAAATAACTTTTTTACATTTACTACACAATAATAATGAATTTGCTGAAAATTTCCATGCTATTTATCCTTTAAGTGACAATACCTTCATTTTAGGTTGGATATTTTTCTTTTTTTTAGGTGGTTATATTGGGAAGAACTACAATAATATAACTGCTTTTTTAAGGAATTATTTATTTATAATTTTGGTTTTAGCAATTTTATCTTTTGTTTTGTTTATCATTATGTTCTCTCATGATTATTGGAATGTTACTAGTTATACAGAAGCATTAATTTTTTATCATTCTTTCATGTTTTTATTATTACTCGGTGCAACCCTTCATTTTAAGGAATTTATGTTTTATTCTATAAATTTAGTTAATACTTTTTCGTTCTTTGTATATTTATTGCATCCTATTGTTATAGATGCTCTTTATGAAAATACTTCAGTATATATTGACCATACCTTTATTTTCTTGGCAGTGTCATTATTATTTATATTAGGTCTATGCATAGGTGTGGGCATTATACTAAGAGAATTTTATATTTTTAGATTTGTTATTGGTAAACAGCCCTATAGCTTAAAACTAGATTTAAAATAAAGCAAAGTTTAAAAGTATTATTTATTTAAATATGTGCGTATAAGTGGTAGTTCTTGGTTGAGAACTTCTTCCTCTCTCATGCCTGTAGCATGCTCGCCCCAAAAGCTTAAAGCAGAACCTTGGATATTTAAAGAATCTACTTCATAATATGGATTCTTTAAATAGTAAAAACTATTGTGATTATATGCCCAACTGATATAGCTAGTTTGTTCTTCTATATCAGTTGGGCTATAGTTTTTAGAAGGTAAAAAATATAGTGAATAAAAATTATAATTGTAAACTTTAAAATTATAGTCTAAAAAATCTTCGACAGTGATCCCTGGTTCATTATTTTCATTATTACTTTGTTTCCAATAAATTACTGAAAAGTAATTTTTTAATAATTTCAAACCATTTTTAGTAATAGAATCATTCCATATTTGTGGTTCATATCCATTTTGATAAGCATATTCACCAATTTCATTCATAAAATTAATGAAGTCATTTTGGTATGATTTTCCACCAGGAACCTCATCACCGCCCAATACTATTCTTTGTTCTTTTTGAAAATTTGGTTGATGAAAGAGATTTAAAATTTCTTTGATTTGCCTTTTGCTAATCTCTAAAGCTTTTTGGTTAGAAAAAAAATCAATTGTTTCATCGCTATAATCGCTTACGATATTTTCGTGTAAGTTTGAATTTTCATTTTTTAATAACAATAACCAAGCTTTTGAATGAGAAGGTAAATCAAATTCTGGAACAACCATTATATTTAACTTATTACTATAATGAATAAGGTTCTTTAACTCTTGTTGACTTAA
>NZ_CP194534.1:0-40509 GCF_050955665.1 Staphylococcus sp. LKG4-2
TTTAAAGAAACGGTCAAATGTCTCAGACAATGTTTTAACAGCACATTGTATAGCTACACTGTCTACATCATTTAACCATGCATATTCTCTTTTCAATTGAGGAATTAGCGAAGACAAAGTTGAATAACTTAACATTTTTAAATCTTTATTATTACGATAGCGTTCATTTAACATACTTAACATTTGATTCCATACAAACCTTGTATGACCCAAGGTCATTTGTATTGTATTAGCTTGTTTTTCATTGGGATATAATTTACATTCAACACCTTTATACATAACAAATCACCTCATTATTTCTTAAACTTATTATATCATACATATGATTAATATTTAAGTCTCTTATGTGTTATAATTAATGTACTTAGGAGGTATACATATGTTAGTAAAAACAAGGACAAATGTTTATGATTTTAACTTTCATTTAGTATGGGTAACCAAATATCGAGCATCAATATTTGATGATGAAAGCAAACGTAAAGTTATGAAGCAAATACTTCAATCTATTGCAGAGAATCATGAAATCATCATTAATGAAATAGAAGTGTTACCAGATCATATTCATATGATGATTAGCTTCAATCCTAAACATGCCCCGAGTTCTATTGTTAAGACACTCAAAGGTCGTTCGGCTCGAGCGTGGTTTAAACAATATCCTGAAACGAAAGAAAAACTTTGGCAAGGGCATCTATGGTCACCAAGTTTTTTCATGGCTACGCTAGGTAATATGTCAAAAGATGTTGTGCAAACATATATTCAAAATCAATTAACCAAATATAATGCAGGTCGCCCAAGACAATGATTCATCTCGGTACTTAAGTGCCGAGTTTTCTCTTCTGGCGACCTCTAATAAATGTATTACAGAATTTAGTGAGTGAGAAAGCCCACAGTTTTAATCGTGTGGATGAGAACGAAAATTTCAAAATGTAATATAACTTACATTCGTATGTTTTATATCTTTGAAAAATTAAATCAGTTTTCAAAAAAGGATTTAATAGCATCTTTCATTTCTGCTTTTAATTGTTCATCTCTCTTGTATCCATTCAAATTAATATATTCCGCATCTTCTTGTACATACTGCAAGAACTTCTTGAATGTATCAATATAAGTTTTATAACTTTCACATTGTGCTTCTAAAAGTTCAACATCTTCTTTTGGTACGCTTGTCTCTAAAGCCATTTCAAGTGTTTGTTTTTCTTTTTTTAACTGTTCAGTATATTCATCTGTGTTATAGACAACTGTAGGTTTGATACGATTACCTAATGCCGCAAGTCGTGTATAAGCTGTTGGATTTAAATCTCTATCTTCTGCTAACGCTTTTACCTTTTTATATTCTTCTTCAGTCAAATTGATATTGATTGTTTTAGCTTTTCTATGACTTTTATTAGTCATTTTTGACCCCTCCGTAACTAAGTAATCACTCATTTATTCATTCAATAATATAGTTAGTAATTACTCAATGTTTTTATAAAAAATAAACTAAGCAAATACTCATCTATTTTAACAAGTTATTAGCTTAGCAATTACTTAGTTTTATCGTATCATATTTAACTTAGTAATTACTAATTAGTTATGTACTGAAATATTGATTAATTTTGGATGAACATAAGGAATCCTTCGGGGAATCTTTAGGGATTCTAAAGATTCCCTGTTATGAGATCCCTTGCGCCCCAAAGGATAGAAGAACCACTATTTTCCAAAGAAAATGCCATGTAAAATTTCATGGATTCTTTTGTGTCCGTTTTTTAAATATGATCCATAAATACTGCAATATCAGTATTTAGATCCTTTAAAGATAAGTTTAGAGAACCCCAGCTATGCTGGGTGCCATGGCAATGGCATTGTTCCTCCTTATCCTGTTGTCCCGGATTCCTTTTAGATTCCCTGTAAATTTAACAAACGATTAAAATAATTTACACGATACAATGCGTAAGTCTTAGTTTGGTATTAATGTAACAGTTAAATAAACATTCATTAATAAAATGAAATTTATAGAATTAAAAAAGACTTAAAGAAAGTGAATTATAAACTCAAAATGATTCAATGGGTAATATAGTAGTAGGGGAACATATTGTTAATGAAATGAAGATATAGCAAAAGTATGATTAGGTTGCAGTCATATTTGTTAAAAGAGGTATAATGATGAATGTCTAAAAGAGTAAAAAATAAAGCTCCTAACAGCATTAATCAATCTGTTAAGAGCTATTACATCACTAATTAAAGAGTTAATAAACTAAATTAACTTTTTAGGAGGAGTCGCCACTCCTCCTTCAATACATCTATATTATAACATTTTACTACCTTTAAAACCATTACGGTTAACTGAAATAATGAAACGATAAGTTCTATTATCAATATTAGATTCCATGCTAAAATTTAAAAACGGATTAAATTAATCTCCCCATTATCAAGACAAGAAGAAACTCGTTTTCAACTCGTTTCAAAATCTCAAAATTAAACTTTTATTCTCCCTTAATTTTTTTATCATTATCAAGAGAAAAAAAGCCTGAAGTAAAGGCAACAATACCTAGTATAAAGCCTAAAATAACTAATCCGTTTAATTGTTTATCACCAAAAATATTAATTAAGCCCAAATTACCTAAACTAGTCCAAATTTTGTTATCTCCAAAATTAAAATTCATGAAATTTAAAATTAAAGCAATTAAAATAGCACACATAAAAACAAATAATCCATCTTTCAAACCGTTAATAATCCTTCTTTTCAAAGTTAAGCCCCCCTTTTTCTTGTAGATCACTAAACAAAATTGCTTTATTGACGTTGAGCCTCGGAACCCTTAACAATCCCAAAACTTGTCGAATGGTCGGCTTAATAGCTCACGCTATGCCGACATTCGTCTCCAAGTTTAGTTAAGGGTTCTTCTCAACGCACAATAAATTTTCTCGGCATAAATGCGTCAACTCTTTTATTCTTCAGAAATACTTTTAGTTAATAAAGTTGCTCCACCAATTAACATTCCAATGCCCAAAATAAAGAAACCACTAAAGATAGCAAAAAGACTTCCTAAAGATAAGAAAATAGAAAATAAATTACGTTCTGTTTTTTTCAACTTCAAAACTCCTTTTTAGCAAACTTTATCACAATAGTTATCGCTTTACAGGTCTGATTTTCGTCGTTATAATCTAGTTAAATCCCGTAAGGGCGCACTTACACGTCGGATAAATCGACGTGTGCAAAACCATAATCGACCTTCGTCGATTTTTTTAATCTTAGTTTTAAGTAATCGGTGTTGCAGCACAGATATAAAAATTAATACTGCATTATTAGTAATCGGCGTTGTGGCGCAGATACAAAAATTAATACTACATCAAAATTTAACTAAGATTTAAGCTACTAGTTTTTGCTAGTAGCTTTTTTATTTTTAAAATTTTAAATACCTTTATTTTGAATTTTAAGGGGGCATTTTAAAGATTTAGGGGTAATTCATATAGTTTTATGCCTAAAAACTTATATAAGCTCTTAAAACGCAAATATGAGCCAAATAAATATATTCTAATTTCACAAACAAAAATTTGAACAAAACCAGTGCTTAATTTTTTTAGACACTGCCATTTACATGCAAATTAAAATTTTCATAGTAAAACTGGTCAACCATGCCGGTTGAACGCTATAGTTCTCGCAGGGGCAAAAATACATAAAAAAACGCTAGCTTTTAAGCTAACGTTTCAAATCTTTTAAGTAATAATTTTGTTTTTCAAAATTCCAAATTGCAGTAATTGAATGTGCTTTTTCTTCTTCATCTGTTGTTTTATCTTCATCACTTGTATTAATTAAATTGCCATCTTCGGCATCGTCTAAATTTAAAATTTTATGTTTTTGTTTAAGTAATCCACCATAACTCAACATACGTTTTCGATATAAACCTTGTTCTAAATCACTAACAATTTCTGAATCTTTTTCACTATCTCCAGTTAGATAATCCGATGACTTAACCGAATATTTTGAGGTCTCTTTGATTGCTATAAAATTATCTAAATTATTGGTTAAAGATATTATGTTGTTTCATGTTTTGACGACGCATATTAAGTGCGTGTATTTCTTCAAGTTCAGCTTTAATCGATTGCATTAAATATCCTTGCATAGCTTCAACGGTTTCATTCTTTTGTAGCAGCATCGCTTTAAAACGTTTTAAGACACTGACAATTTCAAACTCAACATCTTCTAAACGATAATAGGTATCATGTGCATTATTAAATGATTTCTTCCCTTTGAGTAAAACACTTTTAATAATATGAATTTCTCTAATTTCAAAATTACTTAAATAATCTTTGATTTGTTGTGGCAATTCTTCAAGCACTTGGAATTTTAAGGCATCATTATTAAATTCAGTTTGTTGATGATTTGTATGATTCGAATGAGCGTTTTCAGAAATATTGTTAGGTGTATCATTCAAATCATTCGTATCATTGTTCTCAGTCTCTATATAATCAGTATTACTAAATTCAGTATCATTAGGGTCTAAGTTTTGGGATTCTGGAGTCCCATCATTTGGGATTCTGGAGTCCCATTGTTTGGGATTCTGGAGTCCCAATATTTGGGAGTCCTTGATATCACTCGATTCGTCATCGTTCGAAGTACTATTTTGTATTTCTTTTTCAATAGTTATATTCGTTTCTATTTCATGAAGATATAGTTTGTTCGGTCGATTAAACCCGGTTTTAACTTGTTCCAGTAAACCAACCTCTTGTAACTCTTTTTTTATTTTAGTTATTGTATTTTTACTTTTATCTAACACTTCTTGAAGATTTTCATTAGTAAAAATAAAGTATATATCTCCATTTTGATCTATCCAATTATTTTTAATAGATAAACTAACTCTATCATTAAGAATTGCATAGGTAACTTTAGCACTATCACTTAGCTTTTTATATTTTTCGTTGATAAATAAAACTTTATGTAGCATATAGAAATTTTGATTGGCTTGATTTTTTATATTTTTTCTAGGCATAATAAAAACCCCTTTCCTATTAAAGTTTTGGATAGAGGTAATAAAACATTACAAGAACACATAAATTTTCTGCTTGCACTTTGATGATATAGTTGTATATAATACAGATATCAAAAGATTTATAAACGTGCTGCAACGTTTTATCACCAAACCCCGACTATTACCAGTAGTTGGGGTTTTGTCATGTTAAGGTTATTATATCACTTTGAACAACCTTATAAAAGGGAAAATGCAGGCTTATCAAAGGTTTATAAAGGGTTTATAAACCTTTGATAAAAACCATCAACCCTTTATAAACCTTTGATGAAACGATTGACGGGAACCGTTTTTAATATTGTAATTACTTTATTACCAAGCTTTATGAGTTTATACTATTTTATAAAGGGTTGATAAACATTTTATAAAGGGTTGATGATATGAGAAGCGTGAAAGCTTTGAGTGAAGAATTAGAAGTTAGTAAGCAAACAATTTTTAATAATATTAAAAGATTGAATATAGAAACAATAAAACAGGAAAACACTTCGTTTATTAAAGAAGATAGCGACATAGAAAAAATAGTTCAAAGAGTAAATGAAAATAAGAAGAAATATGGATTTGAAAATGTTGCTGAAAGTAAACAAAAAAAAGACCCAGATAATATTGACGTTGAATCTAAAACTGATGCTCAAATAGTGGAGATTCTTAAAAACCAGATTGATACTTTGAATAATCAAATTGAAAAGCAAGAAAGTCGTCATGAAACAACAATTGAATTTTACAGAAAAGAGTTGCAAGAAAGGTCGAAATTGCTTGAAAATCAACAAGTATTAGCATTAGAAAGTAATAAAAAGATTAAAAAATTAGAAGATCAATTAGAGGAAGAAAGACGACTTAATTATTCTTTTGATACGTCTGTTAATGAGAGACAAAATGTTAATGTACAAGAAGCAACATTTACTGGAGAGTCTAAAGATACTGATCAACAACAAGAATGGGAACAGCCTACAGAGGTGCAGCATAAAGATATACCTGAAGAGAAAGAGAATGAAAACCTCAATGAAGAACCATCCACAATAGACGATAAACAATTCGAAGAAATAGATAATGAATACGAAGATAAGGAAGAAAAACCACCTAAAAAAGGTTTCTGGAGTCGGTTGTTTGGTAATTAACACAATAAAAAGCGCTACAAGCTCATGAACTTGTAGTGCTTTTTTATGCTAGAGCTTCTGATAATCATCGGTTATGTTAATTTAAATAATAAATCATATATTATGATTTATTATTTATTACAATTTTCCCTCTAGAATGACCATTTTCACTTAATTTATGAGCTTCTCGAACAAAAGATAGTGGGAAAATAGCTTCGAAGTAAGCTTTGACAACACCATATCCATATAAATTAACAACTTCTATTAAATCTTGACGATTTAATTCTGTCCATGTGAAATATGCTGTAATTCCCTTACTTTCTGCTTTCTTTTTATTAACTTGTCCGCGTATAGATATTAGTCTGCCTCCAGGTTTCAATACATCATAACTACGTTCAAGTGTTTCTCCTGCTTGTGTATCAAGGACGATGTCATAATCATGTACATAATCTTCAAAACGTTCTGTATTGTAGTCAATGGTAACATCTGCCCCAATTGATTTTAAAAATTCATGGTTGTGTGTACTTGCAGTAGTTGCTACATAGGCACCTTTAGCTTTAGCTAATTGAATGCCAAATATACCTACTGCACCTGCGCCACTATGTATTAATACTTTATCGCCGTGTTGCATTTCACCATATTTTATTAACGCTTGATAGACAGTCAAACCATTAATTGGAATTGTCGCACCTTCTTCAAAAGATAATGATTCAGGTTTTTTAACAACTGTGTTTTGATTAATGGCCACAAATTCTGCATAACCACCGTTTTTATCAAGTTGTTGTGTTGCAATAACTGGTGTACCTACTGTTAAATCTGTTACTTTTGAGCCGACTTTACGTATAACGCCTGATATATCCCATCCTAAAATGAGCGGTATAGGGTAATCAATTTTCCCTTCTTGTTCACCTCGTCTAACATGCCAATCGTATGGGCTAATACCTGTATTTTCAACTTCAATTAATACTTCTTCATCTGTTATCTCAGGTAGTGGTAAATTAAATTCTTGTAATACATCAGCTTCTCCATATGATTCTATTTCAAATGCTCTCATCAATATAACCTCCTAATTAGTTCACTTTGTGTGTTGGAAAATATGGAACAATTTCTTCGCCTAATTCATCTATAATGTCTTCAACAGGTCTTCTACCAATTATAGAAAAGCTAAATATTTGGGTATATAATAATCTTGGTTCTGTTGCAAAGTAAAAAAATATAGCTAACCACTAATTTATCATGTCAGTGTTCGCTTAACTTGCTAGCATGATGCTAATTTCGTGGCATGGCGAAAATCCGTAGATCTGAAGAGACCTGCGGTTCTTTTTATATAGAGCGTAAATACATTCAATACCTTTTAAAGTATTCTTTGCTGTATTGATACTTTGATACCTTGTCTTTCTTACTTTAATATGACGGTGATCTTGCTCAATGAGATTATTCAGATATTTCGATGTACAATGACAGTCAGGTTTAAGTTTAAAAGCTTTAATTACTTTAGCCATTGCTACCTTCGTTGAAGGTGCCTGATCTGTAATTACCTTTTGAGGTTTACCAAATTGTTTAATGAGACGTTTGATAAACGCATATGCTGAATGATTATCTCGTTGCTTACGCAACCAAATATCTAATGTATGTCCCTCTGCATCAATGGCACGATATAAATAGCTCCATTTTCCTTTTATTTTGATGTACGTCTCATCAATACGCCATTTGTAATAAGCTTTTTTATGCTTTTTCTTCCAAATTTGATACAAAATTGGGGCATATTCTTGAACCCAACGGTAGACCGTTGAATGATGAACGTTTACACCACGTTCCCTTAATATTTCAGATATATCACGATAACTCAATGCATATCTTAGATAGTAGCCAACGGCTACAGTGATAACATCCTTGTTAAATTGTTTATATCTGAAATAGTTCATACAGAAGACTCCTTTTTGTTAAAATTATACTATAAATTCAACTTTGCAACAGAACCATAAATCAAATAACCACATTTTTATTTTTGATTTATTAAATGCAATTAAACTTAGTTATAAGTTAATGCAAGAGGTTTAGTTTTTGAAATACTAATTAAATGTTATAAAAAAGAGGAATCTATACATAATATAAATTCCTCTAAAGATATTTGAAATATACTTTATTAACTTAATGCATCTTTTACATCACTTGTAGGTAAAAGAGAACTATATTAATAGTTCCCTAAATAATTTCATCAATCCGTTTCATTTGTTTTACTGCATCATTTTTAAAATTAACACTCATATATGAATTGAAACCACTTTTTATTTTTCCGATTATAGCATGTGGTTCTGTTATATTTATTTTATCCAACCAATTTAGTAATGATATATAATCAAATACATCAATATGATTAATTAATCTTTCATATCTTAAATTTCGATTTATTATTTACTAGTGATTATTTAGTAATAAAGGCCAAAAAAATAACCATCCAACTTTAGCCGGTTAATGGTTATTTTTAGATAAATAATAAGGCTACCGTCTTTCGAACGGGCTCATTTAGCAACATGTTAGCGCATGTTGTCCTTTTTCTATACAAATTAATAATAACATTGTATTACATAAATCCCAATATCTTATTTTAATATATAACCCATAATTAAAAATTAGTTACTTTTATTCATAATGTGACCATGCAGAAAGGATAAAAACTTCCTTATCATCTTCATCAACTGTATAAACAACTCTATGTTGATGGTTTATTCTTCTTGAATAGCGCTCTAAGTGTTTAGGTTGCAACTTTTCAAAAGATTGACTCGGAAAATAAGGGTCTTCTTTTAACGTGTCTACAATTTTTAAGAATTGTGTTTTCAACTGCGATTGTTTAATTTTCTTTAAATCAGATTTTGCTGAATTTTTAATAGAAATACTGTAATTATCCATTTAGAGGTTGTCCCAGTCTATATCATCAATATTAGTGTAGCCACTGTTATCCTTTTCACGCTCTCGTACTTTATCCATAGTCCCTGTGGTTTCAAGATATAATGTTTCTTGAATACTATCCCAATCTTTTTGGCTTATAATTACGGCGTTATTTTCACTCTTAGAACTGCTTATAATAACGGGTTCGTGGCTATCATTAACTTGTTTAAGTAGTTCATAGAATTCTTTTCTAGCATTAGTAGGCGTTTTAATATTCATTATTAGTCACGTCCTTTCTTTATCCTATATTATAACGTACTTAAAAACGTACGTAAAGTTATGACCTATAATGGGGTATAAGTTTGATTTTTACATAATTCAACTTATCGGAAGCTACCTATCATCGTATATTCGGAGATGATATAATATATAGGTCGCCTATCTCTCAGGCGTCAATTCAGACGCAGAGAGGAGGTGCATATCAAATGGTCGAAGCTCTTGTTCACATCACGACCACAGTCATCAGTGGTTGTATTGTTGCGTTATTTACGCATTGGCTACGTACATGTAACAATAAGAAAAAATAGGCGATATTAGCCAACGCCTAAAAATCCCCTCACTATTGCGAGTAGTGAGGGGATTGGTGCATATAATGCACGAAGCTCTTGTTAACTAAATTATAACATTGGTTAGTGGAGAAATGCAAAACTATAGAGTGTGAGGATTTAGATTAGAAATTTTTCTTTTTAAAGACAAATACTACGAGAATTAGGAAAACAATAATATAAACAATATGGTTCTGTTGCAAAGTCCAGAAAGAATAGCTAATTATCTTTGAATATATTTATTTTCTCTTAACTAGCCAACATGTGATTAATTTCGTGGCACGGCGAAAATCCATAGATTTTAAAAGACCTATGTTCTTTTTATATACTCATTTTTACTATTATTAACACTAAGGAAATAAATTCGTTCGCTTATGAAAAATTAAAAATATATCAAGACAAGAAGAAACTCGTTTCAAAAAATACAAAAAATGAAACTTTAATCAAATTGAGTGGAATAACTTATTATTAAAACAACGTTAAAGCCTCTGACTTTGTATAGAACTGTATACTATTTTAACTTTGCAACAGAACCATGCTTTCTACATTATTACATTTCTCTTAACTGAATGTATGTTACATTTTCTAAATTAATATACATAGGCACTGGATTAAGTACTTTAATAATATTTTTAACACATTCTGAGAATACTTCCCTATAATAGCCCATACAAGTGTTTTATGCTTTAATAAATCAATGACTTAGCTTTTTTATTTCTCTACTCCGTATTTCAATTTTGTTAAATATACTTTATTTTGTTTTTAAAAAATTCTATATACTCATCTCTACTATTTTGATCTTTATCAATTTCATATGCGATTAATGTATCTAAACATTGCATTCCAGTATATTCAACTATTCCATGACTAATGTGAAATAGTACTTGTTTGTGTATATCTCCTGATGAACCATGTATTTTAAAACTATCTTCTGATGAACCAGTTGTTGTACTTATAATAGCTTTTTTATTAGATAATCTGGCGTTCTTAAACTTCCCATATGCCCCTCCATAAATCCCTCCATATATTAAAACTTTATCAAACCATCCTTTTAATATTGCAGGAACACTCGACCACCATAAAGGGAATTGAAAAATAATAATATCCGCCCACAATAGTTTGCTTAATTCAGATTTAATTTCCTTACTTAATATGTTATTTTTGTAAGCATGCTCTTGTTCTATAGGATATTTAAAAAAGTTATTATTTTTTAAATATTTAAAATCAGATTTTTGAGCAACAGGGTTAAAATTCATTTTATACAAATCAGATACAACGACATTATTACCATTCTCCTTCAATACTGTTTGTGCAATATCTTTAAGTTTACTATTAAAAGATTGAGGTTCAGGGTGCGCATATACTATTAGAATATTCATTTAACTTCTCCTATATAGTGTTTTGCAATATTTACGTTTTATAGATTATTCCACCATTCAAAGTTATCTTGTTTAAGTAATTGATCACTTTCTTTAGGTCCAAAACTTCCTGGTTTATACTGTGGTATTGTTACGTTAGATTTTTTCCATTCAGTACTTATATAATCTATAAATTCCCATGAATGTTTAAGTTCTTCCCAATGTACAAAATTAGTTTGATTTCCTATTAAAGCATCACATATAAGTGATTCATAAGCATCCACTACTTGTTTTTTATCTATTAAGTTATAGATTTGTATATTATGGTTTCTATTATTTCTAGTTGATTTATTTTCATAAATATATAGTGATATTTGGGCATTAGGTTCTATATTTATTACCATTAAATTACAATCAACATCTTCATTATCATTTTCATAGATTAATTTACTATTTAATTTTTTAAATTCTATAACAACTTCTATTGCTTTTTTATTTAAACGCTTTCCTGTACGAATATAAAACGGTGTCCCTTTCCATCTATCATTATTAATGAGTAATTTCCCTGCTACAAATGTTTCTGTTGTTGAATCACTATTAACACCTTTTTCTTCATGATATGACATTATCGGAGTTTCATTAATAATACCATTAATATATTGTCCTCTAACAAAATATTTGTGTACATCAGCCCCTTTCAAAAATTTTATATTGTTTAAAAGTTCGATTTTTTTTAGTCTAATATCTTTACTATTTCTGCTTTCGGGTTTCTCCATAGCAATAAGAGTAAGTATTTGTAGTGCATGATTTTGCACCATATCTTTAAGCGCTCCTGTAGAATCATAGTATTGGCCTCTATCTTCAATGCCTAAAGTTTCCGATAGAGTTATTTGAACATTTGATATATACTTGTTGTTCCACAATGGTTCAAATATTGTATTACCAAAACGTAAAGATTCAATATTTTGCACCATCTCTTTACCTAGATAATGATCTATTCTAAATATTTCTTCTTCTTTAAAATACTGTCTTATGTGTTTATTTAAGTCTTCGGCAGATTTCAAATCTTTTCCAAATGGTTTTTCTATTATTAATCTTGAAAATCCATTTGTATCAGAAAGACCTGATTGGCTTATGCTTTGAGTTATAATTTTAAAAAATTGAGGATTCATTGCTAAGTAAAATAATCTATTGCCATCCAAACAATATTTTTTATCAATATCATTGGAAAGTTCCTTTAATTTATTCCAACTTGTTTTATCTTCAACATTTTGTTGAAAGTAAAATATGTTATCTAAAAATAAGTTCACCATTTCAAAATTTTCTTGGCTTAATAAAATTTGTTTTACTTTACTTCTATATTCTTCATCACTTATATCCTCTAAACCCGTAGAAATGATAACTAATTTCTTAAAGTGACCCTTTTTATAAAGATTAAAAATAGAAGGTAGCAATTTCCTGTAACTTAAATCTCCTGTTCCGCCAAATATTGTTATTAATGATGATAAATTTTTATCCAAAGCAGTTCCCCCCTTTTACTTGATTAGCTAGTTTCTGGTTTTCATTCCGTAACAGTAATTATATTACTCTTCATCCCATTGTGTGTGGAACACACCTTCACGGTCTTTACGTTCATAAGTATGTGCACCAAAATAGTCACGTTGTGCTTGGATAAGATTAGCTGACAAATCTTCAGAACGATAACTATCATAGTAGTTCACACTTGCAGAGAATCCTGGTGTCGGTACACCGTTTTTAACGCCTGTTGCTACGACGTCTCTTAATGCATCTTGGTAATCTGTAACAATATTTTTGAAGTATGGATCTAATAATAAGTTTTCAAGTTCTGGATTATTATCGTAAGCATCTTTAATTTTTTGTAAGAATTGTGCACGAATGATACAACCTTCACGCCAAATCATTGCCAGTTCACCTAATTTTAAGTTCCATTCGTGATCTTCGCTCGATTTTCTCATTTGCGCAAAGCCTTGAGCGTAAGAACAAATCTTACTCATATATAATGCTTTTCTGATTTTTTCTAAGAATTCTTCTTTATTACCATCAAATGAAGCTTGTGGTCCATTTAATGATTTAGACGCATTAACACGTTCTTCTTTAATGGATGAAATGAAACGAGCAAATACCGATTCAGTGATAATTGTTAATGGAATTCCTAATTCTAATGCATTAATAGAAGTCCATTTACCTGTACCTTTTTGACCAGCAGTATCTAATATTTTTTCTACTAATGGTTCATTATTTTCATCTAATTTAGTGAAAATATCACCAGTAATTTCTATTAAGTAACTTTCGAGTTCTCCAGCATTCCAATCTTTGAATGTTTGAGAAATTTCAGTATGACTCATACCTAATAAGTCTTTCATCATTGTATAACTTTCAGCGATTAATTGCATATCTGCATATTCAATACCGTTATGAACCATTTTCACATAATGACCTGCACCATTTGGGCCAATGTATGTTACGCAAGATGCACCATCTTGCGCTTTAGCTGCAATGGCATCTAAGATATCACTGACTTTATTATAAGCGGCTTCTTGACCACCAGGCATTAATGAAGGACCAGTTAAAGCGCCTACTTCACCACCTGATACGCCCATACCAATGAAATTAACGCCACTTTCAGCTAATGTTTTATTTCGACGAATTGTATCTTGATAGTTTGTATTACCACCATCAATTAAAATATCTTCATCGTCTAATAATGGAAGTAAGGCATTTATCATGTTATCCGTAGGACTACCAGCCTTAATCATCAACAAAATTTTACGGGGTTTTTCTAATGAATCTACAAATTCTTTCAAGTTATACGCAGGATATATCTTTTGATAATGAGACTTTTGAATAGTATCATTAATTTCATTATTATCTCTACTATGAATACTCACAGAATATTTCTTATCCTCGATGTTCCACGCAAGATTTTTCCCCATAACACCTAAACCTAAAATTCCAATATTACTAGACATTGTATCCTCTCATTTCTTTATAGTTTATAACCTACAATCTTGCTTCAAGATCTTTTTTCATATCTTCAAATCCTGGTTTACCAAGTAAAGCAAACATATTTTGTTTATACGCTTCTACACCAGGTTGATTGAATGGATTTACGCCTAATTGATAACCACTCATAGCACATGCAAGTTCGAAGAAGTACACGACATAGCCAAATGTTTCTTCATCTAATTGTGGAATATTAACAACGATATTAGGTACGCCACCATCTGTATGTGCTAATAATGTACCTTCAAATGCTTTTGTATTAACTTCATCAATTGTTTTACCAGCAAGATAATTTAATCCATCTAAATCGTCACTATCTTCTTCAATAGTAAGATCATGTTTTGGATGATTCACTTTTACAACTGTTTCAAATAAGAAACGACGACCTTCTTGAACGTATTGTCCTAATGAATGTAAATCAGTAGTGTAGTTAGCACTTGAAGGATAAATACCTTTAAAGTCTTTACCTTCTGATTCACCAAATAATTGTTTCCACCATTCGTTGAAATATTGCATTGACGGTTCATAGTTGATAAGCATTTCAGTTGTATAACCTTTGCTATATAGAAGGTTACGGATTGTTGCATATTGATAAGCAATATTTTCTTCTAATTTGTCAGAAGATAATTCTTTACGTGCTTTTGCTGCACCAATCATCATCGCTTCAATATTAATACCTGCAGCTGCGATTGGTAATAAACCTACAGCAGTTAACACTGAATAACGGCCACCTACATCATCAGGGACTACAAATGTTTCATAACCTTCATTTGTAGCTAATTGTTTTAATGCACCTTTTTGTTTATCTGTTGTAGCAAAGATACGTTTTTTAGCTTCTTCTTTGCCATATTTATTCTCAACTAATTGTTTGAATAAACGGAATGCAACTGCTGGTTCTGTAGTTGTACCAGATTTAGAAATGACGTTTACAGAGAAATCTTTGTCAGCTAAATAATCTACTAATTCTTTTGTATAATTTGATGATAAATGATTACCTACAAAAACAATTTCAGGATAGTCATTATTTGTTCTAAATGAAGATGTTAGCATTTCAATAGCAGCACGTGCACCAAGGTATGAGCCACCAATACCAATAACAACTAACACGTCAGAATTTACTTTAATACGTTTAGAAGCTTCTACAATTCTTGAAAACTCTTCTTTATCGTAATCAATTGGAAGGTCTACCCAACCCAAGAAATTATTTCCTGCACCAGTTCCTTCATGTATCGTTTTGTGTAATGTCTTCACGATATCTTTTTGTTGTTCTAATTCATGTTCTCCAAAAAATTCTAAAGTCTTACCATAATCTAATTGAATATGAGTCATCTAAAAAGCCTCCAAATTTGTAATTATTAGTCTTATATTTACAATTCCAACTGTACACTACAGTGTAATATTATTCATACTGAAAAAATAGTCACCCCCTTTAGATAAGCTGACATTCCCTATATGCCAATTTTGTCAGTATTGATTTATTGATAATTATGTCAAAATAAAGGTATAAATTAATGAAAGGATGAATTATAGTGGAATTACAATTAGCTATTGATTTATTAAATAAAGAAGAAGCAGCAGAATTAGCGAAAAAAGTAGAAGAATATGTCGATATTGTTGAAATTGGTACACCAATTGTGATTAATGAAGGTTTACCTGCCGTTCAACATTTAAATGAAAATATAAGCAATGCTAAAGTATTAGCAGACTTAAAAATCATGGATGCAGCAGACTATGAAGTAAGCCAAGCTGTTAAATTCGGCGCTGATGTTGTAACAATTTTAGGTGTAGCAGAAGATGCGTCAATTAAAGCAGCAGTTGAAGAAGCACATAAAAATGACAAACAATTATTAGTAGATATGATTGCTGTACAAGATTTAGAAAAACGTGCGAAAGAATTAGATGAAATGGGTGCTGACTATATTGCAGTGCACACTGGTTATGATTTACAAGCTGAAGGACAATCTCCATTAGATAGCTTACGTAAAGTTAAATCAGTAATTAAAAATTCTAAAGTCGCAGTTGCTGGTGGTATTAAACCAGATACAATTAAAGAAATTGTTGCAGAAGAACCTGACTTAGTAATTGTTGGTGGCGGTATCGCAAATGCTGATGACCCTGTAGAAGCAGCTAAACAATGTCGTGACGCTATTGAAGGTAAATAATGATGGCAACTTTTAATCATTATCAATTAATTTTAGATGAGTTAAAGGGTACTTTATCTCATGTTAAAGATGAAGAGTTTGATGGATTTGCATCAGAAGTAACTGAAGCATCACGCATATTTGTTGCAGGTAAGGGTCGTTCTGGATTCGTTGCAAATAGTTTTGCAATGAGACTCAATCAATTAGGCAAGCAAGCATTTGTTATTGGCGAATCAACAACACCATCAATTCAAAAAGGTGATTTATTTATTGTGATTTCTGGTTCGGGTTCAACAGAACACCTTCGCTTATTAGCAGATAAAGCGAAATCAGTTGAAGCAGAAGTGGTATTACTAACAACTAAACTAGATTCTGCAATTGGTGAAATTGCAGACACAGTAGTTGAATTACCAGCAGGTACAAAACACGATGCTACTGGGTCTGATCAACCGTTAGGTAGTTTGTTTGAACAATCATCACAAATCTTTTTAGATAGTGTAGTCATTGGACTAATGACACAATTAGATGTTGATGAAACAACTATGCAAAATAATCATGCCAATTTAGAATAGATATAAATAAGCAGTTAATGCGGAAGATTATATAATCTTCCGCATTAACAATGTAAATTCTAATATTATAGAAGAAAGAAGGATGAAAATTGTATTATAAAGGAAAAGAATTTTTCACTTCTAAAGATTTAGCTTTATGTGTTATCGGAGGAAAGTGGAAGATCCCTATAATTTTTCATTTACTTCAAGACAAAGTATTGAGATTAAGTGAGCTACAAAAAAAGTTGCCGCATGTCAATCAAAGGATGCTAATAAGACAACTTAGAGAATTAGAAGAGGACCAAATTATTGAAAGACATATTTATTCTGTAGTTCCCCCAAAAGTGGAGTATAAGCTGACATCTATAGGCTACAAGCTAGATAAGGTGGTTTATGCAATATGCGAATGGGGTGATTTATTCAAGGATGAAATAATACATTAAAAAGTTCTGGTGCAAATTAAAAATAAAGTTAACTACTCTCTTATAATGTAAGTATTCAATTAGCTGACTAACATGTATTAATTTCGCCGTTCTATGAAATTAAGGGTTCTGTTGCAAAGTTAGAAAAATATAGCTAATCACCATTTTATTGTGTCAGTCTTCGCCTAACCAGCTAACATATAACTAATTTCGTGGCATGGTGAAAATCCGTAGATCTGAAGAGACCTACGGTTCTTTTTATATAATCCGTAAATACATTCAATGCCTTTGAGTGTATTTTTTGCCGTATTGACACTTTGATATCTTGTCTTTCTCACCTTAATGTGACGATGATCTTGTTCAATGAGGTTATTGAGATATTTAGATGTGCAATGACAGTTAGGTTTCAGCTTAAACACTTTAATTATTTTAGCCATGGCTACCTTCGTTGAAGGTGCTTGATCTGTAATTATCATTTGAGGTTTACCGAATTGTT
This sequence comes from Staphylococcus sp. LKG4-2, assembly GCF_050955665.1. Taxonomy (NCBI): domain Bacteria; kingdom Bacillati; phylum Bacillota; class Bacilli; order Caryophanales; family Staphylococcaceae; genus Staphylococcus; species Staphylococcus sp. LKG4-2. The sequence continues at coordinate 17,584 of NZ_CP194534.1, forward strand.
TAATAAGGCGCTTAATAAACGCATATGCTGATTGATGATCTCGTTTTTTGCGTAACCAAATATCTAATGTATGTCCATCTGCATCAATCGCGCGATACAGATAACACCACTGTCCTTTAATTTTGATATATGTCTCATCAATACGCCACTTATAATACGTTTTTTTATGTTTTCTCTTCCAAAGTTGATAGAAAATAGGTGCATACTCTTGAACCCATCGATAAATGGTTGAATGATGAACATCAAAACCACGTTCCCTTAATATTTCAGATATATCACGATAACTTAATGCGTATCTTAAGTAGTAGCCAACGGCTACAGTTATAACATCTTTATCGAATTGTTTATATCTGAAATAGTTCATACAGAAGACTCCTTTTTGTTAAAATTATACTATAAATCTAACTTTGCAACAGAACCAAAATTTGTATACAAGAGTGTACAGAAAATAACTGTTTTCTGTACACTCTTTCTTCATAATCCAAAATCTATGAATATCAGTATATAATATGTTCAAAAACTCAACATAAAATCAATGTTCATAAAATGATTTAGATACACCTATAAGAGCCTTAAGTAATATATTTTTTCATAGAGTTTAATCTTTAAGCATCCTATATACTGTAGAACGACTTACACCTGTTTGTTTAGCAATTTCTTCTCCAGTAAGTTTTTGTTCATCATATAAGAATTTAATCTCTCTTTTTTTATGATCTGGTAATGATGGTCTTCCACCTTTTCTCCCTCTAGCTCTTGCTGCTTCTAATCCTTTTTTCGTACGTTCGCTTAATAAGTTAGCTTCAAGTTCAGCAAATGCACTCATCATAGTAAAGAACATCTTGCCCATCGCATCTTTGGTTGATACGTTCATATCTATAATATGTAAATCAATACTATTATCATCTAACCATTGAGATAACTCAATTAATTGCTTGGTTGTTCGGCCAAGACGATCTAGTTTATAGATAACTAAAATATCGCCTTCACGTAAATAATCTAAGCATTTATCAAGTTCCGTTCGTTTCGTTTTGCGACCACTCGCTTTCTCGCTAAAGATACGTTCACAACCATATTCCTCAAGTGTATCAATCTGTCCATCAAGACTTTGATCTTGTGTTGATACACGTGCATAACCAATTTTAGCCATTTGAATACCACCTCTTTTAATCGTTTTATGAGTACTTACTAATGAAATCTAGTTCTCGATGCAAATAAACGCGGCTCTCATCGTCTGAAAACTCATATTTTTTGGTATTTATGATACATTGATTATAACACAAGTTTATAGACTTAAATATCCAAGAAAAACCTCCTAATTTATAGTTAAGAGGTTTTGTGTCAAAAACGATCGGTTATGGTACTATTGTTATTTACTTTATTATAATACTTTAAAGAAATATTCAATATAAATTAGTGTATAGTTTTTAAGTTATATCATGAATAGATTGTCCTGTTAATTCCCATTTTTTATCTGATACATGTTTAACAAACCTTGTATCATGTGATGTAAACAAAATGATTCCAGGATATTTATTCATAAACATTTCTAATGCTTCTAATGTTTTAATATCTAAAAAATTAGTTGGTTCATCCAAAATTAACATATTCGCTTTCGTTGAAAATAATACTGCTAACGATAATTTCGTTCTTTCCCCACCACTCAAAACATTACAAGAACGTTCAAGTGCTTCATTTAAACCCAAGTTATTTAAAATAGCTCTACTGAATGATTCTGATGAATCCGTTTCATCCATTAAATATTGCAATAATGAAACGTCACGCATGTCTTCATAAGCAAGTTGACGATAGTATGCCATTTGCACTTTAGGAGAACAATCAATTCCCTCTATTTGGTGGTAAATAGCTTCAAGTAAAGTTGTCTTACCTACACCATTTGCACCTACGAGCGCTATATTTTTGCCATATGGTATTTGGAATCGTACTTGTGTTAGCAGTTTTTGACTTCCTTTAACCAATGTTAGATTTTGTGCAATGATTGGATAATTATTATGGATATCATAAATTTTATTTTGTGGAAAATTGAATTCATGATAACTTTGTGGTTTTTCAACTTCTTCCAAATGTTCCATTCTTTTTTCAATATGCTTAGCTTGTTTTTGAGCAGCCTTCTCAACCGTGCCTTTTTGTTTTGATGCACTTAAACGATCTGGTGCTATACTTTTATTTTTTTGTTTTGATGATGCTTGTGCCATTTGTTGCGCTTGATTTCGTTTAGCTTTACTGGCTTGGGACAATCTTTGTTTTTCACTTATATACTGTTCATATTTACGTTGTTGTTCTAACTGTTCTTGTTCATATTGATTTTGATACTGTGTGTAATTACCTTTAAACACTCTTATTGTGCCATCTTCTTGTATATCCCAAATTGTGTCAGCAATTTGGTCTATAAGTGCTCTATCGTGACTTACTATAATTAAAGTACCATAGTAATATTTTAAAATATTATTCAGATAATCTTTACCAATTTTATCCAAGTGATTTGTAGGTTCATCTAAAAGTAATATCGGACTATAATTTGATATGACATTAGCTAATTTATATTTTGCTTTTTCACCACCACTCATACTGTCGGTTGTATGCATAGGTATATGGAGTTCACTCATTAAACTACCGTCTAACGTGTTAAAATCATTTTCCACATCCATGTTAAGCTGTTCAAAATATTGAATTTCGCCATTCGTTTCAACTGTTCCAGATTCTGGTTTTGTTTTTTGAGCAATCATATTTAGTAATGTGGTTTTGCCAGTACCATTACCCCCAATAAGTGCTATTTTTTCAAATTGGTAAGCATAAAGATGATCGATGTTAAGTGATCGTAAATCTGTCAATTTATGATTGATTTGGTTAAATTTAATTGTATATTGTTCCATATTTATACACTCCTTGTATATTTAAAGGACGTGTACGCAAAAAATGAGACAGGCTACTCCCGTCTCATTCACATTACACTTTCAAACACTTAAAGAATTATTACGATGTTTTAGTATTTGAAAGCGTTTATTATTCCTATCGAAGGATAAAAAATGACATAAGTCATCCTATGAGTGTGTGTATTGCGGACAAGCCTTTTTGAATTAATTTAGTTTTGTATTCAAAAAGGTTTATTTGAGTCTCATAGAAGCTGTCATTTTAATCCTCCTTCATCGATAAAATAGTAATGTTAATATAACATTTTATTGGTTTTTTTACAATATATCTCTAAGTACAAAGATCATATAATAAAAGTATAAAATTACAATTTGAGATTGATTATACATCTTGTTAATTTAGAGTGTACTTATAAAATGCAGCACTTCATTTAATTTATATTTATGTATCTCAACATGTATTTAAATAATTTATTTTTTTATGATACATTAAGTTTGGATTTAAAATATATCTAAATAATTAAAAAGGAGATAATTGTATGGATGTTTTAACAGTAGAACATTTAACAAAAAAGATAGGTAATAAGACTATTCTCAAAGATATTTCTTTAAATTTAAAACGAGGACAGATTGTCGGTCTTGTTGGAGCAAATGGGGCAGGAAAAACATCTTTGATGAAAGTTATATTAGGCTACTCGATTTATCAAGAAGGTAACTTTGAAGTTATTGAAAATAAGCATAAAAAAAGTAACGTTGGTGCATTGATCGAAAATCCAGGAGTATATCCCTTTATGTCAGGCTATGACAATCTTAAACTACTAAATGAAACTAAAAATACTCAAGATATTGATACAATTGTCTCTCAACTTAAAATGGATGAGTATATACATAATAAAGCCAAAACATATTCCTTGGGTATGAAACAAAAATTAGGTATTGCAATAGCTTTCTTAAATCAACCCCAATTAATTATTTTAGATGAACCTATGAATGGGTTAGATCTTAGGGCTGTAAGAGATGTTAGAGAACTCATTGTAAAAAAAGCGGAAGAGGGCGTTACCTTTTTAATTTCTAGCCATATATTAAGTGAGTTAGTAAAAATCACCAATTCTATCCTTATCATTAACAAAGGTAAAATTGTTACTGGAACTACCGAAGAAGAATTAAACCAATATAAAGATAACGATTTAGAAAATATATTATTAAGTATCATTGATAAGGAGGATCAATCGTAAAATGGGCACTTTAATTAAGCAAGAATGTTTTAAATTGTTTAAAAAGAAATCGACGTTTATTATACCAATTATCATTATGTTATTAATGGTTGTTCAAGCTATAATATCTAAAAACTATGATGATGTTTTTGGTTCTGTTGCAAAGTTGAATTTATAGTATAATTTTAACAAAAAGGAGTCTTCTGTATGAACTATTTCAGATATAAACAATTTAACAAGGATGTTATCACTGTAGCCGTTGGCTACTATCTAAGATATGCATTGAGTTATCGTGATATATCTGAAATATTAAGTGAACGTGGTGTAAACGTTCATCATTCAACGGTCTACCGTTGGGTTCAAGAATATGCCCCAATTTTATATCAAATTTGGAAGAAAAAGCATAAAAAAGCTTATTACAAATGGCGTATTGATGAGACGTACATCAAAATAAAAGGAAAATGGAGCTATTTATATCGTGCCATTGATGCAGAGGGACATACATTAGATATTTGGTTGCGTAAGCAACGAGATAATCATTCAGCATATGCGTTTATCAAACGTCTCATTAAACAATTTGGTAAACCTCAAAAGGTAATTACAGATCAGGCACCTTCAACGAAGGTAGCAATGGTTAAAGTAATTAAAGCTTTTAAACTTAAACCTGACTGCCATTGTACATCGAAATATCTGAATAACCTCATTGAGCAAGATCACCGTCATATTAAAGTAAGAAAGACAAGGTATCAAAGTATCAATACAGCAAAGAATACTTTAAAAGGTATTGAGTGTATTTACGCTCTATATAAAAAGAACCGCAGGTCTCTTCAGATCTACGGATTTTCGCCATGCCACGAAATTAGCATCATGCTAGCAAGTTAAGCGAACACTGACATGATAAATTAGTGGTTAGCTATATTTTTTTACTTTGCAACAGAACCATTTTTCGTATATCTTCATATAATAAAAGATCCGAAATTGAAAATAAACGTTTCTTGTATATTTCAGAACATAGCTTATCCATCCTACTTTTAATAAATAAATCCCCCCAAGAAGAAGTCCATTTATTAGTGAATTCAATCGTTCCTCCATTGAAATTATGACTAAAGCCAAATAGATTTAGTGAATTTATATTTTTATGCATGTTTGCAACTATTTTACCTAGTTTTCTATAGCTTTCAGGATAAGCATGGCCATTTTCAATGAACTCTAACAGTAAAAAAGAATTATTGTCTAATTCTCCTTTATTAATAATTTGAGGAACAGGAATATTTTTATCAGTTAATTCTTTTAAACTGGATAACTCATAATCAAAAAAATTTGATTTAGTATTAGGTTGTAGCTTTAAAAAATATTTTTTGTTGGAAGCATCAACTGAAAAAGATAGATTCACATATCCCCCTGCAATAGGAAATATTTTTTGAATATTTTTAATTGGTAATTTAGAATAATCAAAATTATACATAGTTTATCACCTTTTGCTTGGCTTTGATAACTCATGGCCACTCTACTAAAATAGAGTGGCCATGTTTGTTTAATATAATAAGGAAATTTTTATTTCTTTATTATTAAAATGAATAGTATTTTCATATTCATCTATAACATTTAAGTGTATATTTTTAATCAGCAAATTTTCTTTAAACATATTTTTATTGGTTTTTATTGATTCTAATAATTCCCCAGTTACACCGATATAAATATCAATACGTTGATTTATTGGTAAATTTTTCTTTTTTCTTAATTGTTGAATTAATCTAATGAGCTCTCTAGCATGTCCTTCGCGAATTAATTCAGGAGATAAATTTTTATCTAATAATATAACGCAGTCATTATCTTCACTGAGTTGATAACTATCCTTAGGTAAGGTTTTAATTATAAAATCATCCTTAGTTAACTCAGCATCAGAAGATAAACTTTTGAAGTTATTAGACTCAATTAAACTTTTTTTATCATACTCTGATAGGGAGTCTATCAATGTTTGAATATTTTTCGTTTTGTTCCCTAGTTTTGGTCCCACAGAAGAAAAATTCAATTTAAGCTCATAGGTAATATAGTCATTAATATTATCAGTTAATTCAATGTTTTTTATATTTAATTCGTCTTTTATTATTGAATAGTAATTAGGTAAAAAACTTAAGTTTAATTGACTATTAGGTTTAATCACCATTTTCGATAAAGGTTGCTTAATTTTTAAATCTGCATTTTTGCGAGCCTGTCTAGATAATTCTACAATTTTTATAACGGTATGCATTTCATCTTCCAATGCTTGATTAATAAAACTTTCTTTATATTGTGGATAATCTTGTAAATGCACACTTTTTCCAGTCAAATTATAATGGATTTTTTCAGATATAAATGGAACAAATGGAGCCACTAGTCTTGATAAAGTTGTTAAAATTTCATAAAGCGTATTGTACGCATCTTTTTTATCGTTAGAAATTCCTTGTTCCCAAAATCGTCCTCTCGATCTCCGAATATACCAATTACTTATTGTATTGGTATATTCGTTAATTAATCTGGCTGCGGAAGTGAAATCGTAATTATTTACATAAATATTACTTTCTTTTATTAAGGTGTTTAAGCGAGAAAGAGCCCAATTATCTAATGTATTTCTACTTTTTGTAATTTCATTATTAGGATTATAGTGATCTATTTTATTATACATATTATAAAATTTATAAATATTATCAAGCGTATCTATAAATTTCGATTTGGTCTGAGCTACTATATTTTCTGAGAATCTTTTGTTATTCCATGGAGCACTATCCGAAATTAAGGCCCATCTTAAAGAATCGGCTCCGTACTTATTAATTAATTCAGTTGGATTAATAACGTTTCCTTTACTTTTAGACATTTTTTTACCATTACTGTCTAGAATATGTCCTAAAGATAAAGCACGTTTATAAGAAGATTTTCCTTTTAGAATAGTAGAAATTACTAGTAAACTGTAAAACCAGCCTCTCGTTTGATCAACTCCTTCTGCAATAAAATCAGCTGGAAAGTGTTGATTAAAAATTTTCTGGTTATCAAAAGGATAATGATGCTGAGCAAACGGCATAGAGCCGCTATCAAACCAAACATCGATTACTTCTTCTACTCGAGACATTTTCCCATTACACTTAGGGCAACTAAGAGTGATATTATCAACATAAGGTCTATGCAACTCAATATCTTCATCAATTTTATTGATGGAATTATTTTGTAAATCCTTAATACTACTTGGTGCGTATTCGTGATTACAATCATTGCAAATCCATACATTTAATGGTGTTCCCCAATATCTATTTCTACCAATGTTCCAATCAACCATATTTTCTAAGAAATTTCCCATTCTCCCTTCCTTAATATGAGAAGGAAACCACTCTATATTATTATTATTGTTAATAATTTCATTCTTAAAATTAGTTGTTTTAATAAACCAACCTTCCATCGCATAATATATCAAAGGATTACCACATCTCCAACAATGAGGATAATTATGCTCATATTTTTGTTTTTTATATAAAAGTTGTTTTTTGGATAATAATTTTATGATTTCTATATCACTATTTTTAGCTTTATTACCAACTAATTCAGGGAACCTATCATTATATACTCCTTCTCTTGTTATAACATTTAAGAAATCCAAATCACGCTCTAAAACCAATTGGTAGTCATCTTCCCCATGAGCTGGTGCTATATGAACAATACCAGTTCCTTCTGAGTTAGTAACAAATTCTCCATCAACAACGTAATATGCATTAACTAAACCGTCGCTTTCAAAAGGAGGAATGTATTTTAAATTAATTAAATTACTTCCTGAAAAGGTATCAATAATTTCGTATTTTTCAGTTATTATAGAATTAATTAGATCTGTAGCTAAGATATAATACTCATTTTCTACCCGAATTTTTGAATAATTAAGATCTTTATTTATAGCTAATGCTACATTTGCAGGCAAAGTCCAGGGAGTGGTAGTCCAACTTAAGAAATAAGTATCTTTACTATTTGTAAGTTGAAATTTAACAACAGCTGATAAATCTTTAACGTTTTTATAGCCTTGCGCTACTTCATGAGAACTTAAAGCGGTTTGATCATGTGTACAATAAGGAGTCACCTTATGTCCCTTATATAATAGTCCTTTTTTATGGAATGTAGATAATATATTCCATACACTTTCAATATAATTATTCTCAAGAGTTATATAGGGGGAGTCCATGTCAACCCAGTATCCTAAATCTTTAGAAAAATCCCGCCATTCTTTTTCATAATTAAATACACTTTTTTTACATTCATTTATAAAATTTTCTATTCCATACTTTTCAATGTCTTGTTTTCCTTTAATTCCAATTTTTTTTTCAACCTCTAATTCAACTGGTAAGCCATGGGTATCCCATCCTGCTTTTCTTTCTACATAAAAACCTTGCATAGTTTTTAATCTTGCAACTAAATCCTTGATTACTCTTCCAAGAACATGGCCAGCATGAGGAAGGCCATTTGCAGTTGGGGGGCCGTCATAAAAAACAAAACTTTCCTGTCCTTTTCTATTGTCAATTGATTTTTTAAATATCTTTTGAGTATTCCAAAATGCTGATATTTCATTCTGGGTGTTTAAATATTTCTTTGTCAAAACTTTTCAGCCTCCTAGAGTATCACTTATTTCGTTATTTTTACTATTAGTCTTGGTGAATTTTCATGAAATTCATTTCCTTTCATGTCTCCATAGAAAGATATATTGGATAAAGTAAAGTTATAATACAAACTACTGCAAATTATATCATTAGTAGTATATAATTTAAATTTTAATTCTCTTGAAAGGTCTTTGCTATATTCGTTATTTTTATAAACATCCCATGTTGAAACTATACTATTATAAATTTTATTTATTTTAATAGTTTGATTAACTTCGTAATCTTTGAAGTTGAAAATCATTTGTTCTTCAAAATTTTTATAGAAAAAGGCGGGGTTCATCAAATCTATAATTAAAATACCACCTTTTTTTAAGGAGGTATAACTATTTCTTAACAAATTTTTTAAATCATTTTTTTTATATCCGATAGAAGTATTTAAATTAAGAATTAAGTCGACGTGATTTTCTGGGAATTCTTCATCTAAAGATTGTCTTTTACCTAAAATGCCATTTTTTTTATATGCAAAGTTCAACATTTCCTCAGATTTGTCAAAGCTAATAACATGATGACCTTTATCTATCAAAAATTTAGAATGAAAACCACAGCCACAACAAGTATCGATGATTTTTCTTTTCTCTTTTTTTAATGAAGGAACAATGTGACTTAAGTTATTAATTTGCTTTTGACAAAATTCAACATAATTTTCTGATATTTCATTGTTCTGCCAATCAATATAAAAGTTATCAAAGTAATTTGTATTTAGCCGATTCATTATTGCTCTCTCCATTCCTGTATACTTTTACTAATAATAGTGCAGACCCTTTTTACATCATTGATAGATAAACGATTATGTAAGGGTAATGTAACTAAACCTTTAGAAACCTCCTCTACAATTGGTAATAAGTTTTTTGATTTATAATAACTAAATTTAGGTTCTGTTGCAAAGTTGAATTTATAGTATAATTTTAACAAAAAGGAGTCTTCTGTATGAACTATTTCAGATATAAACAATTTAACAAGGATGTTATCACTGTAGCCGTTGGCTACTATCTAAGATATGCATTGAGTTATCGTGATATATCTGAAATATTAAGGGAACGTGGTGTAAACGTTCATCATTCAACGGTCTACCGTTGGGTTCAAGAATATGCCCCAATTTTATATCAAATTTGGAAGAAAAAGCATAAAAAAGCTTATTACAAATGGCGTATTGATGAGACGTACATCAAAATAAAAGGAAAATGGAGTTATTTATATCGTGCCATTGATGCAGAGGGACATACATTAGATATTTGGTTGCGTAAGCAACGAGATAATCATTCAGCATATGCGTTTATCAAACGTCTCATTAAACAATTTGGTAAACCTCAAAAGGTAATTACAGATCAGGCACCTTCAACGAAGGTAGCAATGGCTAAAGTAATTAAAGCTTTTAAACTTAAACCTGACTGTCATTGTACATCGAAATATCTGAATAACCTCATTGAGCAAGATCACCGTCATATTAAAGTAAGAAAGACAAGGTATCAAAGTATCAATACAGCAAAGAATACTTTAAAAGGTATTGAATGTATTTACGCTCTATATAAAAAGAACCGCAGGTCTCTTCAGATCTACGGATTTTCGCCATGCCACGAAATTAGCATCATGCTAGCAAGTTAAGCGAACACTGACATGATAAATTAGTGGTTAGCTATATTTTTTTACTTTGCAACAGAACCATTATAACTACCATCATTTTTATTAACTGTTACTTCCGTTGAACGCATAAAACCCAACTAAGATTTTTGCTTCACTTTTTTATATCTACTTAACCTATCTAAATGCTTTCAGTTAAATGTTTTAAACTTTGTTCTAAAGTTTCACCATCTATCGCATTTCTTCGTCGATAAGCGTTAAGAAACAACCAACGTGCAGTTGGCTTTTCTTTAACCACTTCTTCAATCACTTTTTGAGCTTGATAACTATTTTTCATAGCACGCCTCCAATTACAAACTGGGCATAATTTCGACTTACAAAACCATGTCTTATGTAATTTCAAATAACCTTCATCAGTTGGCTTGAACTCTAAGACATTACCACATTGCTTTACGTTAAAAGCCTTTTTGATTTTTAAGATTTCCAGTATATCTGCATAACTTACATTATCTATTTTCTTTTCTCTCCATGGGCGTTGTTTCCCACTTTTCGTCATATCTTTTAAGTGTTTTATTATCTTGATTTTCGTCTATACATCTAGTAGTATTATATTGCATATAAAAAGACCTCCAGTAGTTGATTTAAGCGTCGTACACTTTAATCATATTACTGGAGCTTTTTTATGTCAAAAATTCCTTTCACACTTAAGAAACAATAGCTATAATCCCTGTACATACCAAGGATTACATGCTATAATTTTGAAAATCGAACGTTATTTCTATATAGTATCAAGACAAGAAGAAACTCGTTTTCAACTCGTTTCAAAAACCTAAGTTCAAAAACCATCAATCCACGAAAAATACCACGCGAATGTACACTCAAAATACAAGACTACAATTAAAAAATACTTAGAATAAAATTAAATAAAATACGAAAATTAACTTAAGGAGTTAAATAATGCCTGGGGGGTATATTTATTTAACTGGAATAGCAACATAGAGTACTGAGAGTTATTGGATAGTAGCATTTCTTAAATCTTCAGACAGGCTTTTCAAAATGTTATACCATCCTTTAGAATAAAATTAAATAAAATACGAAAATTAAAAGTTGAGTTAAAAATGCCTTATATTTATTTAACTAATAGCCATGAAGAATACTGAAGTATATTGGATAGTGCATTTCTATAAATCTTCATGAAGGCTTTATCAAATATTTATAGCCATCCTTAGGAAGGCAATAATTATCATTTGCGAATTTGTTTCTAGTTTTTAAGTAAAACTAATTGCAACACCTACCACTAAATATAACATGTATTGCAACTTGAGGCGGGACTTAGGTTTCAGTCTGGTAACAACCGTAGTCATCAATAGATTATTTTCAAAGAACAAATAAATCTAATAACTATAGTATCTATAGTTTTAATCATAGTCGGCGTAGTTTCGTTAAACATTTTCGGAACATCGCATTAATTGCTTTATTCCAATTGCTTTATTGACGTTGAGCCTCGGAACCCTTAACAATCCCAAAACTTGTCGAATGGTCGGCTTAATAGCTCACGCTATGCCGACATTCGTCTTCAAGTTTAGTTAAGGGTTCTTCTCAACGCATCAATAAATTTTCTCGGCATAAATGCGTGTTCTTGTTATAATATAGACATCACATTTAGGGTGCTTATTAAAAGTAGTTTTTTATAATCTACTTCGCAAAAGCAAATAAAAAGCCAATCCATTTTATCTGGGTTGGCTTTTTATTTTTATATGCCTTTATTTGAATTTTAAGGGGGCATTTTAAAGATTCAGGGGTAAATCATATAGTTTTATACCTAAAAGTCATATATACGCTTTTAAAACGCAAATATGAGCCAAATAAATATATGCTTAATTTCACAAAAGCAAAAATTTGAGCAAAACCAGTGGCTTATTTTTTAGACACTGCCCAGTTATATGCAAATTAAAATTTTCATGCATTTTTTATAGTTCCTGCAGGGATACAAACCTAAATTTTTAGATTTACATAAAACTATGGCTAAGAGCATAAGGCAAATATGCTATCAATGCAAACTTGATAGGTCTGGCAAAGCCATGACATTCTAAACATTTCAGGTGTTTTTCAAACAATATCAGTTTTTTCTATTTGTCTCGCCGTTGTGACACGACATATTAGGATTGTCTCACCTCTGTGACACAATATGTGTAAAGTGTCTCACTTTTGTCTCACCACTTTTTTTAAAAAGAGTCATAAAAAAACGCTAGCTTTATTAGCTAACGTTTCAAATCTTTTAAGTAATAATTTTGTTTCTCAAAATTCCAAATTGCCGTAATTGAATGTGCTTTTTCTTCTTCGTCTGTTGTTTTATCTTCGTCACTTGTATTAATCAAATTGCCATCTTCGGCATCGTCTAAATTTAAAATTTTATGTTTTTGTTTAAGCAATCCACCATAACTCAACATACGTTTTCGGTATAAACCTTTTTCCAAATCATTCACGATTTCTTGATTTCTTTCATCATCATCAGTTAAAAAATCAGATGACTTAACAGAATATTTAGAGGTTTCTTTGATAGCTGCTTGAATATCTTTATCGCCTTTTTGATTTGGTTTGATCGCTTTAATATTTGCGACTGGTCGATAATCAACTTGTAATGCTTTTTGCCATAAACCGACCCATTCTGTCTTGCGTAATATAATTTGCTTTATTTTCTAAAATAACGCATTCTCAACACATAATAAAACATGCATATGTTGATTATAACGGTTCTGTTGCAAAGTTGAATTTATAGTATAATTTTAACAAAAAGGAGTCTTCTGTATGAACTATTTCAGATATAAACAATTTAACAAGGATGTTATCACTGTAGCCGTTGGCTACTATCTAAGATATGCATTGAGTTATCGTGATATATCTGAAATATTAAGGGAACGTGGTGTAAACGTTCATCATTCAACGGTCTACCGTTGGGTTCAAGAATATGCCCCAATTTTATATCAAATTTGGAAGAAAAAGCATAAAAAAGCTTATTACAAATGGCGTATTGATGAGACGTACATCAAAATAAAAGGAAAATGGAGTTATTTATATCGTGCCATTGATGCAGAGGGACATACATTAGATATTTGGTTGCGTAAGCAACGAGATAATCATTCAGCATATGCGTTTATCAAACGTCTCATTAAACAATTTGGTAAACCTCAAAAGGTAATTACAGATCAGGCACCTTCAACGAAGGTAGCAATGGCTAAAGTAATTAAAGCTTTTAAACTTAAACCTGACTGTCATTGTACATCGAAATATCTGAATAACCTCATTGAGCAAGATCACCGTCATATTAAAGTAAGAAAGACAAGGTATCAAAGTATCAATACAGCAAAGAATACTTTAAAAGGTATTGAATGTATTTACGCTCTATATAAAAAGAACCGCAGGTCTCTTCAGATCTACGGATTTTCGCCATGCCACGAAATTAGCATCATGCTAGCAAGTTAAGCGAACACTGACATGATAAATTAGTGGTTAGCTATATTTTTTTACTTTGCAACAGAACCTTATTTTTTCTTTTATAGAATAATCTTATAAAATAGGTCAGATAAAAAACCTTATTTATCAAGTGTTCACATAAGCTTTTTTAGAAGTTTAAGAATAAAGATATCTGCTCTTCACGCCAAGAAGCCACATTCTTCCGTTGAAAAATGCGGCTGTCAAAAAAGTTATTTTCTTTTTGATTCTAAGATCATATAACAAGATTAGACAATAAAGTGGTTTATAAACATCTCACAAAACGCAAACTTACAACATGTGTGCAATGTCCGAAGCTGCCGTTGGATAGGCAAATATCATTTGTTTCAATTCTTTGGTTGAAATTCCAAAGCGAATGGCTGTTGCAAAGTGGTTAATTAGTTCATCGGCTTCATTACTAATCAAATGAGCACCGACAACTTGATCACTATCCTCGTCAATTAGCACTTTAAACGCAGCAAAACCTTCATTTGTCCGTTTATACGTAAACCAATCGGAAATGTTTTTATGCTTTACTTTAATATTCCGGCCAGAATTTTTGGCTTCCTCTTCGCTCATACCCACCGATGCCATTTTCGGAACGGTGAAGACAGCAGATGGAATAACAGGGTATTCAATCTTTCTGCTGTTTCCTTTCAATAAATTAGATGCTACGATATGGGAATCTGCACTGGCTACAGGTGTGAGAGGCAATCCATCCGTTGCTGCAGCATCTCCAGCTGCATAAACGTTCGGGTTACTTACACTTTGCAAATACTCATTAACATGGACACCATGTTTTTTCCTTTCTATGTTCCCTTTTTCAAGATTCACATCTAAGGCAGGGACCCGTCCAGCTCCATGAATAACAATGTCTGCTTCCAACCGAGTTATATCCTCTTTTTTTCGAGCGTACACATGAAACTTTCCTTGTTCTTTTTCAATGGATTCAACGGAATGTTGAAGATGTACCTGTATGCCAATCTCTTTCGACTTTTCTAAAAGGATATCTACAAGGCCTACATCAAAATTCTCCAAAGGTCTTTGACCTCGATGGATAATGTGAACTTCTGATCCAGCGCGTGCTGCGATGTGAGCAAATTCAAACGAAATATACCCACCACCAACAAAGACGATTCTTTGTGGTAATTCATCCAACTCCAAAAACTCATCACTATAAGTAAGATGTTCTTCTCCTTGTATGGGCAAAGGGGTAGGTTTCGCACCACTAGCAATCAAGAAATGCTTCCCTTCGAGCCTTTCTTGATCGACTTCAAGTTGGTCCTCACTAATGAAAGATGCTTTGCCATGATACGTATCGATTCCCTGTTTATTCAATGCTTGTTCTTTTTTCTCCGGTACATGATCTGTAAAGGTTCGTTTAAAGCTCATAAGATCTTTCCAGTTGATGGAGGCTTCTGACGGTACTCCGTTCCTAGCCATTCGTTTGTTCCAATCGATGAGCTCGGCCGCACCATGTAAAACTTTTTTTGGGTCACATCCACGTAGCGCACACGTGCCCCCAAACGGCCTGTCATCTATCATAGCTACACTCCAGCCGGCTTTATTGCATTTTGCTGCTGTGATTGACCCCGCAGAACCTGTACCAATCACAATAAGATCGTATTTCTTTGTCATCATTATCCTCCTCACAGAAATCACTCTTTAATAAGTTTCCCTTGTTTTTATCTAACGAAACCCTGTACCTCATCCACAGTTTGAAAAAATCCATCATCTTAACTAAACGGTGGATTCACTGTGTTGTTATCCCGGACAACATTGTTAAATATATGGCAAGGGGTTCTTTTAAATCTTCTACAGTTAAGCAAATTAACGGCTAATGTCGCCTCGTTGTATCGCAAATCACATTTTGATTTTCGGATACAGTTTAAGTTAATTAACTTATCATTTTGACAAACTGAATAGAAACTTATAATACTTCCAACAGAGATCAGATGAAAACCTTATTTATCAAGTGTTGGCATAGGTTTTTTAAACAGTGACAATAAAGATATTTGCTCTTCACGTCACGAAGCCGCATTCCTCATATAAAGAATTCCAAACAAAACAAATCTTTCAACATAGATTTAGGTAACCAGGTAAACCAGGTACCACCGACCATATCACGAGGCATTGTTATTAATGCCGCCTTATCTGTTTCACGAACTACTAAACCTTTATGAACATACGAATTTATATATGAACTCATAATCACTATCCTTTCTATATTCGACACCTTTATTAGACACTAAAAATCTTTTAGAATCAACATTTTATATTGACTGATTTAGGTGTACTTTTATTAAACAAAATTATTATCTACTACAAAAAATCTACCCTATTTATTTTTAAGTTTAATTAATATATTATAAATATAAAAAGAGGAGATTATATGGTTAAGAAGATAGATTTTCATATTCATACTGTATCTAGTAATAAAGATTACGAGTTTACATATTCATCTGATTGGATTCAAAATTATGTAAAACAAGCTAATTTAGATGCTATAGCTATTACTAATCATGATTTATTTGATGTAGACAACTTTAATAAAGTTAAACAAGATTTACCTAATACTACAGTGTTTCCTGGTATAGAGTTAAGTTTAGAAGATGGTCATGTAAACATAATTTTTTCAGAAAAAAATATTGAACACTTGAAAAACTTTTCAGAGTGGTTACATAATCGAAATGGAAATAAAAAATTATCTACTGAAGATTACTGTAAAAACATGGAATGTTGGGAAGATGCCATCTACATTTTTGAAATGGGGAAAAGCAATTCTCTATCTGTACCTACAATAATCGAAAATTCTTCAGCAACTGTGGTTGGTGGAGTATCAAATCAATTAAAATTTCAAGCTTTATATAATCAGGATAATTTAATTACTCCTGTACTATTTAGTGATGCACATGCAGCAAAAAATGATCTAGAAAAAGAAAGAAATGATATAGATTTATTAAAAATGAAAAATACCTATTTACAAATAGATAACTGTACATTTACTGAAATTAAAAACTGTATGGCTAATAAAAAAGGTATTAATACAAATAAAGATAATTTAAGTAACATTATAGAAATTCAAGAACACAATGTTTCAACCGGAATGAATCTAATAGTAGGGAAAAGAGGTACTGGAAAAAGCAAATTTTTAAAACGTATTAAAAAACAGTATGATCCAGAAGATTACTATGCAATTGATCAGTTTGAAACAGCTCAAGCAGATGAATATATAGAGAAACAAAGAAAAGTTCAAGGTAATTCATCTTTTAATAGATGGAAAAGACAATATGAAATACAGTTTAATGCTATCGAAGAATACTTAAATAGAGATGAATATGAATTCGAAGGAAAAGTAGAACAATATTTAGATAGTGTAAAAAAATTTGCTACTGATAACGCAAAAAGCCGTTCAAAGTCCAAGTTTAGACTTAACAAAGAAAGTAATTTTGAAATGATACCTATTCAAAATTTAGAATCTTATATCACTAAAATAGAACAATTACTAAAAAGTAATGACTTATGGACACTTTTAAATAACTCTAATGAAAAAAGAAAAGTTTTCATTGAAACATATAACGAACTTAGAAATATGTTTATAAATAAAAAACTGAAAAATCAAATTAAATCAGAGGTAAATAAAATACTTGAATCAGTTAAAGAAATCGTCAAATTAAACACAGGGATAACACCAATTAAAAATTGCGACTTTTCACCAATAATTCAAAAGGCACATATTGAAAAAGAGATAATTAATTTTATGCAAAATATCATTACTGAACAAGAACTCACAAGAGAACAAATATACGATTACCAAATTGTAGTCAAGATATCACCGTTTCAAAACGCTTCTCAATTTAAAACTGATATATCTACGTCAGATGCAGTAAAAGACGATATTATAATTCCTTATCAGAGAAAAGAATATATCAAATTTTTAAAGAACTTAAAACATAAATCATTTTTTAAAATTTCAAACTTAGCAGACTACTTTGTTCATTTAAATGTTGAACTGCTAGACTCTGATGGAACTCCTGCTTCTGGAGGGCAAGCAGTCGGATTTGCTCTAATGATGAGATTAGAAGAATCTAAAAGTTATCCAATAATACTCATTGACGAACCAGAAGCATCACTTGATAATACATATATTAAGGATGAATTAATACCTGCCCTAAAAAAACTAGCTACTCACAGTACTATTTTCCTAGTTACACATAATTCTACATTAGGCGCATTAATAAATCCTGATTACTTAATAATTACTTCAAAAAATAATAAAAATGATTATCAAGTACTTACTGGGGAGTTTTCATCTAACCGTATATCAAATAATTATGGTTCTTCCGAAAAAAGCTATGATAAATTTGTTGAAGCTATGGAATCAAGTATAGAAACTTATCAAAAGAAAGGGGAAACCTATGAAAATCTTAGAACAGAATAATACAAATACATACTTCTTAGTTAAAGGAGAAAGAATTTCTCCTATTAATTTATCGAAGGATAATTTGTTAGATATTATGACTGAAATGTACAACACTTCAGAAGATATATTAATTCCTAGTAATGAAATAATAGATAATATCAAAAACCCCATAGAAAAAGACATCGTTGAACAAATTATTAATAAAATTTCTGACTTTAAAGATAATATTAACAATATTAAACATGAAGTAGAAACGCAGTTCCCTGAAATAAATGAATAATTATAATATATTCCATCTTTTGCATTCCCTTACTAACCAATGTTATAATTTAGACAACAAGAGCTTCGTGCATTATATGCACCAATCCCCTCACTATTGCGAGTAGTGAGGGGATTTTTAAGTGTTGGCTAATATCGCCTATTTTTTCTTATTGTTACGTATACGTAGCCAATGCGTAAATAACGCAACAATACAACCACTGATGACTGTGGTCGTGATGTGAACAAGAGCTTCGATCATCTGATATGCACCTCCTCTCTGCGTCTAAATTGACGCCTGAGAGATAGGCGACCTATATATTATATCATCTGTACTAGATGAGTTACAGATAACTTCCGATAAGTCATTTTATGTTATATCTTTGCTTATTTTATAGTATCAAGACAAGAAGAAACTCGTTTCACTCGTTTCAAAAACCCTCCTGATTTTTAGAGAAAAACTCTCTTATTTCATCGTCTTTAATAAAATAATATGCCATCTTTCCCTTTTTATAAAAATCAAGCACATCATTTTTATATAAAAGTCTTAAATGATGTGAAGTTGAAGCAACACTCATTTTCAATATCAAAGAAATATCACAAACACACAACTCATCTTCTTTAATCAAAGATAATATAATTTTCAATTTCTTCTCATCACAAATCTTTTCTAAAATGTTAAGTAATTTCTTAGATTTATCATCTTCTAAAAAACTTAAGGCATTGTTAACTTTATCCTCATGTACACAGATCACATCACAAGCATTTTTATAGCTCATATAAAATCACACCCTAAATTAAAATATAAATCCTAAAATTGTTTGAATAGTGTCATTTTCTATAATGATAAATAAACCTAAAGCTATATAAATAACAGCCATAATCCAACGACCAAATTTCTCAACAATTTCTCCAACTCCTGGAATATTAGCTAATTTTTGTGCAGTAAATACCAAGACGAAAATTAAAATTAAAAAGACAAACAAAGTAATTAATAAATTAGTAACACTTAATGTCACAAAATAGGGAACAAATACACCAATATTATCAGCGCCACAACTTGCTATGGTAATAATTGCAATCGTACCAACTAGTTTAGACAATCCTTTTTCATTCAATTCTTTTTTAGCTCTCTCTTCTCCGTCACTATCACCATAAATAGCCACTTTAATTCCTAAATAAATCGGTATTAACCCTAATAATCCTAATATCCATTTTTCAGGAACATAATTTAAGACAAAGGCAAAGAATAAACTTATGACAATCAATGTCACAGATCCTACATATTGACCAATATAAATATCGCGATATTCTTTCCTAGTCTTTGCTCTAGCAAAGAACATTAATAAAATCACTAATAAGTCTAATGCTGTCACAATATAAAGAATAGCAGCAGTTACAATAGTCTGAATCATAATTACACCTCATTCAAAAATATTTTTGAATATATTATAACTTATTTTTTTTAATAATCATAGGTGCTTTATTCCAATTGCTTTATTGACGTTGAGCCTCGGAACCCTTAACAATCCCAAAACTTGTCGAATGGTCGACTTAATAGATCATGATGTGTCGACATTCGTCGATTTTATCTTAGTTTTAAGTAATTGTTGTTATAGCACAGATATAAAATTTAAGGTTCTGTTGCAAAGTTGAATTTATAGTATAATTTTAACAAAAAGGAGTCTTCTGTATGAACTATTTCAGATATAAACAATTTAACAAGGATGTTATCACTGTAGCCGTTGGCTACTATCTAAGATATGCATTGAGTTATCGTGATATATCTGAAATATTAAGGGAACGTGGTGTAAACGTTCATCATTCAACGGTCTACCGTTGGGTTCAAGAATATGCCCCAATTTTGTATCAAATTTGGAAGAAAAAGCATAAAAAAGCTTATTACAAATGGCGTATTGATGAGACGTACATCAAAATAAAAGGAAAATGGAGCTATTTATATCGTGCCATTGATGCAGAGGGACATACATTAGATATTTGGTTGCGTAAGCAACGAGATAATCATTCAGCATATGCGTTTATCAAACGTCTCATTAAACAATTTGGTAAACCTCAAAAGGTAATTACAGATCAGGCACCTTCAACGAAGGTAGCAATGGCTAAAGTAATTAAAGCTTTTAAACTTAAACCTGACTGTCATTGTACATCGAAATATCTGAATAATCTCATTGAGCAAGATCACCGTCATATTAAAGTAAGAAAGACAAGGTATCAAAGTATCAATACAGCAAAGAATACTTTAAAAGGTATTGAATGTATTTACGCTCTATATAAAAAGAACCGCAGGTCTCTTCAGATCTACGGATTTTCGCCATGCCACGAAATTAGCATCATGCTAGCAAGTTAAGCGAACACTGACATGATAAATTAGTGGTTAGCTATATTTTTTTACTTTGCAACAGAACCTGATTTATTAAAGTATATAAAATGTTCCTAATTAGCGTCACATTTTATATACATTAATTGGTTGTTTATTAATAAACGAACTCAATTAAGATGATTAAAGTTTATTAATATAAAACTTATAACATTATATTAATGGTAATTAATAGAACAACTTATATTGTTTATTCTTGCCTATTAATTATATCAGCGACTCCTTTTAGACTCCCTGATAACAGGATAAGGAGGAACAATGCCATTGCCATGGCCCCCAGCATAGCTGGGGTTCTCTAAACTTATCCTTTAACACTATAAATACTGATGTGATAGTGTTTATATAATAATTTATAACACTATAACAATAGAGTTTGTGTATTTTTACATGGCATTTTTATGAGCATTTACCGAACGGCATATCCCTTGTCCCACAAGAGGTTTAAAAACGAGGACTCTTTAGAGTCGTTATAGACTCCCTAAAGGAGTCTGGATTTTATGTATTTTATTTAAATTAACGACTATTTGTGAAATACTTAACATGTATTGTTCACATAATTTATTCGTCTTAAATTAACCTTTGAAATTATTTTTATGTAGTAACTTATGTTGATACATTAACGGTACCAGAATAAAAAAGTGTTCAGTTAAAATATTTAACTGAACACTTAATGTTTAAATAAATGTATTTACATCTTCATTTATTTGATTATCTTTATTGTTATTGTCATTAGTTATTAATTTGTTTGTATCATCTTTATTGATTAATTGTTTTATGAATTGAGCATTTTCTCAGTAGTTTATTGTGATAGATAATCTTCTTTATAACGTATTATTTCGTTTTCTTTATCTAATATAAAGTTTGAATTTTCATCAATTTTAACTTCTCCATAATTCAATTCTTCAAAGTTAATGTTTTTATATAACTGATTTAGTTTCTTTTATATACCTTCTATTTGTTTAATTTTTCTAGGCACTACCATAATAAAGTGATCCTTCCTATTTTGGTTTATCATTTGATCTAATTTCAGTTTTACTATTCATAGATGTTAATTCATGAACTACATCGTTACTAAAGTAACGAGTTTCTAGGAACACTCATGACTTGTTTTACTTATTTCAAAGTAAAACAGCGGTCTAAGTTATTTAACTAAGGCTTGTTCCAAGCCAATGTGCATTATATTTTTTGCTGCATTAATATCTCGGTCATGTTCCACATTACATTTTGGGCATGACCATTTTCTTATGTCTAAATCTTTTTTACCACTATCAAAACCACAATGTGAACATTTTTGTGATGTTTTGTAAGGATTAACAACGACACATTGTTTGTCATACATTGCACACTTATACTCTAAAAATACTCTGAATTGTCTCCATGATTGACTAGCGATACTTCTTGCAAGTTTATGATTTTTAATCATATTGTTAGTTTTTAAGTCTTCGATCACAATAACATCATAGTTTTCAACAAGTTCAGTCGTTATTTTATGTAGATAGTCTTTTCTAGTATTAGCTATTTTTTCGTGGATACGTGCAACATGTTGTCTTGCCTTTTGATAGTTTTTAGTGTCTACTAATGCAATGCCTTCGGCTTTTGCTTTCAATCGTCTTCTAGCTAATCGCTTTTCCCAAAAATGTAATTGTTTTTGATATTTTAAGTGTAATTTTTGAGAGCGATATTTTTGGCCATCTGACGTAATGGCTAAATCAGAAACACCTAAGTCAATACCTAAATACTTTCCTGTTTTTGGTAATGCTTGATTTTCGCTAGTTACCAATACAGACATATAATACTGACCTGTTGCGTTTTGTTTAATCGTTACTGACTTGATACGCTCGTTTTCGATATGCTTCAAACTTGATTTACACTTTACCCAGGCTAATTTAGGCAATTTAATATATCTTTGATTATGATTGAATCTAATATTGTTGCCTCGGATCGTGCTTAAATAAGATTGCCTGTTATTTTTTCTGGATTTAAATTTAGGGTAGCGACAATAGCC
>NZ_CP194536.1:0-36907 GCF_050955665.1 Staphylococcus sp. LKG4-2
TAAAGCTAAAGGTGCCTATGTAGCAACTACTGCAAGTACACACAACCATGAATTTTTAAAATCAATTGGGGCAGATGTTACCATTGACTACAATACAGAACGTTTTGAAGATTATGTACATGATTATGACATCGTCCTTGATACTCAAGCAGGAGAAACACTTGAACGTAGTTATGATGTATTGAAACCTGGAGGCAGACTAATATCTATACGCGGGCAAGTTAATAAAAAGAAAGCAGAAAGTAAAGGAATTACAGCATATTTCACATGGACAGAATTAAATCGTCAAGATTTAATAGAAGTTGTTAATTTATATGGATATGGTGTTGTCAAAGCTTACTTTGAAGCTATTTTCCCACTATCTTTTGTTCGAGAAGCTCATAAATTAAGTGAAAATGGTCATTCTAGAGGGAAAATTGTAATAAATAATAAATCATAATATATGATTTATTATTTAAATTAACATAACCGATGATTATCAGAAGTTCTCACTATATAAAAAAGGCACTAAAAGATTATAATCTTTTAGTGCCTAATTAATTATATTAACTACCAAACAAACGACTCCAAAACCCCTTTTTAGGTAGTTCCTCTTCCCTATCATCAGGCTCACTATGTATTCCTTCTGATGGTTTTTCATCTTTTGGTACTACGTTTTCTTTTATACTTTCATTCTTATTCTCTTCATTAATATCTTTATGTCCAATTTCTGTTTCTGTTGGTTGTTTCTTTTCTTGTTGTTGGTTCATACTTTGATTTTCATCAGTAAATACTGCTTCTTTCGCATTAATATTTTGTCTAGCATTAGTCGCTGTATCAAAAGTATATTTAAGGTGCCTTTCTTCTTCTAATTGATTTTCTAGTTTTTGAATCTTTTTATTACTTTCTAAAGCTAATATTTGTTGATTTTCCAACAATTTGTTTAATGTATTAACATTGCTATTTTGTTGATCTAGTTGTTTAGTTAAATTCTCAATATATTTTTCATCATTTTTAGCCCTAGTTTCAAAAATTTCTATTTGCTTTTCTAATTCATTAACTTTTGTTTTTAACGTCTCAGAACTATTTGAATTATTATCTAAATACTTTTTATCTTCTGTAGTATTTTCATCGAAAATTTCTTTTTTAATTGCTTCTTTATTTTGCGTTGTACTTTCTTTCTTAGTAATTTTTTCTATAATTTTTAAGCAATCATTATCATTGATATAATTAATTCCATTTTCTTTTTCAAAAGATATATTTAAACTTTTGGCATTATTAACAATAGTTTGCTTAGTTACATTCAATTCATCAGCAACCATTTTAATAGTTTTCACAACAACCACCCTTTAGGTACCTAATTTAGTACCTAAATTTTACCACCTAACAAACTTTTTTTCATCTTTTACCGCCTAAATTTACCGCCTATTTCACTGCCTAAGTGCCTAATTAGTCACCTATTAGATATTTTTGGCGCCTAATTAGGCACCAAATTAATAAATTCTACTATTTTGAGGTTATAATGTGCTTTTAACTACACTTAAAACGCTTTATATACGACCATAAAAGTGTTAATATTACTTTATGAATATTAAAAGAGTCGATGCTATTGGCGTAGCATCGACTCTCGGTAATAAAACGATTCGCATTCGTTTGTTTATATATTTTTTTGATACTTGTATTATATATATCTAATCATCTAAGTGCAAGCACAAAACATATAACTTACGTAAAAATTGTTTTATTACCTCAATCCAAAAAAAGTGGAAATGAGGTTTTTATTATGCCCAATTTTGAGAAATACAATCTATCACAAGTAAAAACTGAAAGGTTTTATCAACTGCCTAAATATTTATTTGAAGATATATATTTTAAGAAAATGTCAGCAGAAGCCAAAATTATGTATGCGTTATTAAAAGATCGTTTTGAATTATCCATCCAAAATGAATGGGTAGATAAAAATAATAACATTTACTTTATTTTCAGTAATAAACATTTGTGCGAATACTTAGGTTATGCAGAACAAAAAATCATAAAATTGAAAAAAGAGTTAGTAAGTTTTAATTTACTAACTCAAGAACGTGTTGGCCTTAATAAACCCAATAGATTGTATTTATTAAAACCCAATTATGATGTTGAAGGCAGTCGTACCAAGGAACTTCCAAATTCACAGTTCCAGAACAATGAATTTGGAAGTTCTAGAACTATGAATTTAAGTGTTCAAGAACTTCCAAATTCACAGTCTAATGATACTGATTTAAGTAATACTGATTATATAGAAACTGAGAATAATGATACGTATGATATGAATGATACATATAATAATTCAATAAGTCATGATCATTCGGATCATACAAATCATCAACAACCTGAATTTAATAATGAGGCGCTTAAGTTCCAACTCCTTGAAGAATTGCCGCAACAACTTCAAGGCTATTTAAGTAAATTTGAAATTAGAGAAATACGAATTATTAAAAGTGTATTACTCAAAGGGAAGAAATCATTTAATAATGCACATGATACCTATTATCGTTTAGAAGATGTTGAGTTTGAAATTGTAAGTGTGTTGAAACGTTTTAAAGCGATGCTGCTACAAAAGAATGAAACCGTTGAAGCTATGCAAGGATATTTAATGCAATCGATTAAAGCTGAACTTGAAGAAATACACGCACTTAATATGCGTCGTCAAAACATGAAACAACATAATATCTTTAACCAATAATTTAGATAATCTTATAGCAATCAAAGAGACCTCGAAATATTCGGTTAAGTCATTGGATTTTTTAACTGATGACGACGAAAAAAATCAACACTGGTTTTGCTCAAATTTTAGTTGATGTAATTAAAATATATTTATTTGGCTCATATTTGCATTTTAAGATCTTATATTCGTTTTTAGGTATAAAACTATATGATTTACCCCTAAATCTTTAAAATACCCCCTTAAAATTCAAAATAAAGGTATTTAAATTTTAAATCGTTCTTGTGATAGAGTTTACTTAAAAAGGAGCGTTTTCTATGTCTATTTTAATGTGGATTGGGATTTTTGTTGCAGTTTTTATTGGTGGTATTGGAGTGTTTTTATCTTACTATTTTGGAGAAAAGAAAAATAAATAGACCACGTATTTATGCCGAGAAAATTTATTGACCAACTTTGACCTTTATGTTATATATATAGTGAAAATAGTTATATGCTCTATAGGGAGGGGTTGATATGAGTTTAGATAAAAATTCAAAAAAACTAATTCCTTTTAAGAATATGTCTAATTTTGATGATGTATTTGAATTTAGCCCTTTTGTTGAATTTGAATTTAACAGTAATTGGGAAGAGTATTTAAATTATTTGGATTATGTCAAAAATATTAATCAAAAAATAGGTTAAATATAATAAGGAGTGATTGTTATGACTTATGATTTAAAACCATTTGGAAGAGATTATTTTGATATGACACCTAGTGAATTGTTTAGAGATTTTGGAAGACAATTTTTTAGTAATTTTCCTGATGAACAAAGTATAAAAACTGATATTAGTGAAAAAGAAGATAGATATGAATTAAAAGCAGAGCTTCCAGGGTTTTCAAAAGACCAAATAGATATTTCTTATGAAAATGGTATGTTAATAATTTCTGGAGAAAATAATCAGGTGAATGAAGAAAAAGATAATGAAGGTAAAGTAATTCAAAAAGAAAGATCATATAGCAATGTGAAGAGAATGTATTCACTTAATAATATAGACGAAGATAATATTGAAGCTAAATTTGAAGATGGTATTTTATCTTTAGATTTACCAAAAACTGAAAATACTCAAAGAAAAGTAATAGATATCAATTAATATAAAAAAGAGATGTGAAAATATTTTCACATCTCTTTTTTATATTTTTAAGAAACGAGTTGAAAACGAGTTTCTTCTTGTCTTGTTACTATATAGAAATAACCCAACTTTAATTTATAAACTGTTATAGTTATTTTTAGTATATAGTAAATAGAGTGATTGGAAAAAGTGATGCATATCATATACTTAAATTAAAAGGAATATATAAATATTGAAACGAAGTATATAAGTCATACAATATTTTGAAATTTTGGAGATATAAGATATTGGAAAATGAAAAATCAATTAAAGAAGAAATACAAGAGTTTTATTTAAATGGGGGTAAATATAACGAAGAAGAAATTGATTTTGGAAAACGTGTAGGATCAGAATCGTTATAATAAATTGCTTTTCTATATTTTAAAAGTTCATTTTCAAATGATTAAATCATCGTATCGTCTTTAAATAAAATGAAATAACAGACATGTTTAATGGACATCATTAAACAAATAATAATAGAAAAAGATAAACTTGAGTGATTTGGTACGAAAAGAATGAGTCATTATGATAGCGAAAAAATCATTTTTATTCATTTAACTTTTGTACAAATTATTTATTTTTTTTGCTGAAAGCAGAATAAAAAATAAGAGCATAAGGAAATACAATGCCACTGACGTGTCAATCAGCATAGCTGATGTATTTTTCTTACCATTCCTTCGTCATTTGCTCTCTATATAAATACTATTATAACAGTATTTATAGCGTATTTATATTAGACAAAAATGCATTAAGTAATTTTTATTCTATAAATTACGAATGGCATTGTTAATGTGAACCCTAATCCTATAGATAAAGCCTATTTAAAGGGCTTCAGAGACCCTTTTATTCTAGTAGAATAAAGAATTTTGAACTTTTATTCTGATAGAATAAGCCATTTTTGACAAAATGAAACACCAAAAACGAAATTTAAGTAGTTATAGAAAATGAATTTGTGTTATTAATTGATACTTAAAATTTTAAAAAGTTAAAAAGCAATAAAGCAAATCGCAAATTTTTATATGTTAAATTTTATGTTTTTTAAATTTATAAGGAGCTATTTTGGTATAAAGAATTAGAAGTTTATTCACTAATGATTTTTTAATCTCTTATTTTTAAAATCATTTTTGATATTTGATTATGTGCAAACGTGTTCTAATTTATATAAATTGAAGAAAGAGTAAGGGTTCCTTTTTCAGAAATCATTAATTTATGATTTCTTTGAGTAAGTAAACAAAGCGATTAACAGATTAATTATTTCTGTTAATCGCTTTGTATTTTAGATGTGTATTGCCTCATTTTCATTTAAACGTATCTTTCTTTATGCATTATTTACTGCTTATAAAGGAACATTGGTAGACAAATGAATAGTGAGAATAAATACTACATTATTTATAGATATTTTGCTTTTTCATTTTTTTGCGTTTTTAATTCCTGGTTTTTAAAGGCTTCTAAAATCTCTGGATGCTTTTCTTGAGCATAAAATACTAATAATGCATCTACAAAATCTATTTTATTTTCACGTTCTTCTGCTACTAATTCATCAAATAATGGTTTGAAATCTCTATGTATTTTAATAGATGTTCTTGATCTAAGACTTTCATATTGATCACTCGAAGGGCTTTTTACTTTTTTTATATTTGATTTTATTATAGTAGTTTCCATCATTTGCTTCCAAGTTCTTCTCTAGTTAATTTTTCTTTCGGCATTTTCAATCCATTCCATTCAAATATTTGCAAGTTTTTTAATAATATACTCACATTGATTATAAATATTCAAGAGATTACTTTTATCAGACTAGTTTTGTTCTATTAACGCTACAATTTATCCTAAGAGCATGTAAAAACATGATAGATTTATTAATAATATATAATTTCATATCCTTTCTAATTTTAAAGATATTTAATATACACTTCTATTTTCTACTTGTAGTATTTTAAATTAAGAAAGTCTATGAAAAAGAATTAAAAAGGGATGTAGTGATAATAGAGTAGTATGTGAGAAGAAAGTGAAAACTTATTTTTACTAAAATAAGTATATTTATTTTATCTTTGAGCTGACATAATTCAACTTATCGGAAGAACATATGCTTGTACATTCACAGATGTTATAATCATGGAGTCGCCTATCTCTCAGGCGTCAATTTGACGTAGAGAGGAGGTGCATACGCGATGTCTGAAATCTTTGTGAACATCATGACCACAGCAGCAAGTGGTTGTCTCGTTGCGCTATTTGCGCATTGGCTACGCAAGCGTAATGACGAATAGGCGACTAGTCACACCAAAAAATCCCCTTACTACGGCCATAGTAAGGGGATTTGGTGCATACATGCCTGATAATCTTTGTTGATTGCATTATAACACTATAATTGGTAGGAATGCAAAGTAGTTTTATCTGTTTAGGTTATGTGGATGCAATATATTTAAAAATAGGAGTGATTATGATCAATAAAGTTAATTTACATCACAGGATGAAAATCTTTTAAAACAAATTAATGGAGTAAATCAACAATAGAATCAGATAATGAAATTTCTATTATTTTATTGATTGTAATAGCTTCAGTACATTTTTATCAACTTTAGCTTTGTATTGTGCTTTTTTCGTTCTATTCAGTAGGATTGTGGATATGTTTACTAGTAACATAATTAGATATTAAACGCTATATTATTGTGTCATTTCAATTAATAATGCTTAGTTATAATAAATTCTGAAATAAAGTTTCTACTTTTTTAGGACTGTTTTTGGGAGCAAGTTTTTTTACTACATTACCATCTTTAGCAATAATAAATTTTGTGAAATTCCATTTGATTTTCTTTCCATATTTTAGCTATTTGGTCATCAGTACCTGGTTTTTGTTTAGCAAATTGATTACAAGGAAATCCAAGTATAATTAGCCCTTGCTCTTTATATTTTTGGTAATATTCTTCTAATTCTTCAAATTGACCACTTAAGCCACATTTTGTGGCAGTATTAACTAATATAATACTTAATACCTACTACCATCTTTGTTAACAACTTGTATATCATAAATATTACTAGTTATTTTATAGCACTCCTTTTATAACATTGCTAATTTTAATTGATCTATAACGCCACTTGATGATCCAGGAAAAGCAAAGATCATTTTATTTAAATCTTGAGCCGTTAATTTTTGGTTTACAATGAAAGTTAATAAATTAACTAAATCTGGTGCATCATCAGCATATATAGCAGCTCCCACTAATTGTTTATCATTATTTAATACAATTGTCATTTCAGCTTCAGTTTCATTTTTGTATTCAAACACCATTTGTTTACCAAAAGGAATATCTATCACTTTATAGTCCTCACTAGTATTAGCTTCATCTACAGAAACTCCAATATTAGACAATCTTGGTAGTGTATATAAAACTGAAGGTATTGCAGGATAGGTAATAGGATTTTTATCCATACCCAAAATATGCGCAGCAATATAGTTAGATTCAAATGTTGCAGTAGGTGTTAATTTGGGAATTACTTTATCTAACACATCACCACTAGCATAAATATTAGGGATATTTGTACGTAAATATTCATCTACCTGTATACCTCGAGTAGTGAAATTAACGCCAGCTTCTTCAAGTCCAATACCGTTGACATTTGGTCTACGTCCAGTAGCATCTAACACATAGTTAGTAGTAATCTCTAATCCTGATTCTGTTGATACAGTATAATTGTCACCTTGCTCTTTAATTACAGTAGTATTTTCATTCATATGGAATTGAACTCCTTCTGTTGCCAATTTATCCATTAATTTAGCAATATGTGCTGAATAAAAACCTTTGAGCGGTTCATCGTCAACATGAATCATATGAGTTTCTACACCAGATTTAATTGTTATGCTAGCAAATTCAATACTAATAATACCTACACCTATAAATGTGATACTATTTGGCATTTGCTCTAAGGATAAGAAGTCTCTACTATCGTGTGTATATTCAGACCCTTCAATATCTAACTTATTGCTGTGTTGACCTGTTGCAATAACTATGTTTTCACCGTAATATTGTTCGCCATCTACTACGAGGTGATGCTCATCTAATAATTTTCCTGCCCCTTCAATAATATCAATACCTTGTTGTTCAAATAAACCTTTCAAAGTATTTGCCATAGGGTCAATGATTTTATGTTTATAAGACATAAGGTTTTCCCAATTCACTGATAATGCTTCAGTATTAATTATGTTGGGATAGTGTGAAGCTTGCTCTAGTACTTCATAAGGGTTTTCCAATAAAATTTTGGCATTGCATCCATAGTTTGTACAAGTACCTGCTATACGATCTTTTTCGACAATAGCAACCGATTTCCCCGCTTTGTTTAAAGTCAGCGCACTATGCCAAGCTGCGTGTCCACTACCTAAAAATACAACATCATATTGTTTCATTTGAATCATCCTTTGTAATAGTTTTCAACGTTTCTTCTAAATTATCCATAATACTTTTGGCTTTCATATATTCATCTACATCAAATTGTGACGAAATGCATTTAGCAATAGCTTCATGTACTGCTTCTTGCTCATTTAGACCTTTTATCGTTAAAGTTATGATAAGGTTACGTTTATCGCTTTCATCTCTATTTCTTTGAACCCAGCCAGCTTTCTCAAGTCTTTTTAGTAATGGGCTTAGGGTATTACTTGCTAGATTCAACTTTTTACCAATGGATAATAAAGTTTGAGGGTTCTCTTCCCATAATGTTAATAGCACTAGATATTGAGAAAAAGTTAAACCGAATTGACTTAATTGCTTTTCATAAAATTTGCTGAATAATTTGTTAACATTATAAGCAGAAAAGCATAGCTGGTGTGCCAATTTCATTTCATCATCAATCAATTTAGTCACTCCTATTCTCATTAAAGAATAATCAATCGCAAACGATTAATCAATTGAACAAACTTATAATGAACCACATACGTTTGTTTAATTGATTACTAACTTTTAAAATTTTTCATCAATTGTGCAAATTGATTTCGATTTTAAAAATAGTGCGTAAAACTTATGGTTTCAGGGTATTATTTAAAAGAGGAATGAACAAGTCATTAAAAATATACGTAAAGTAATTGAAAAAAGAACTATAATTTAGTTCTTTTTTCATACTTATATATCGTCGTTTAACGATATGACGATTTGAGTGTTTTGTAAATTTTTCCATAATACTAATAAAAAGGAGTTTTAATAGTGAAAGCATGGCAATTAGAAAATTTTGGTTTAGATAACCTTAAACAAGTTGAACTAGAGAAACCCGAAATTGTAGAAGATCAAATTTTAATTAAAGTTAACTCTGTCTCACTTAATTATCGAGATACTGCAATTGTCGAAGGTATATATACGCCTGAATTATTAAAATTTCCGTTTATTCCTGTTTCAGATGCTTCAGGAATAGTTGTAGAAATCGGCTCAAAAGTTACCAAATTTAAAAAAGGTGATCGTGTTACTTCACATATGTTTACCAAGTGGCTAGATGGAAAACCTAAAAGCGATGAACAATCACATGCCTTAGGTGCTACAGTAGATGGTGGACTTTCAGAATACATGGTATTGAATGAAAATGCAGCTGTATTCTCTCCTGAAACACTTACAGATAATCAATCGTCAACTTTGCCAGTAGCAGCATTTGTGAATTGGTTCTCATTAGTTGAGTATGGAAATATTAAAGCAGGTGATAAAGTTCTTGTTCAAGGCACAGGTGGCGTTTCTATATTTGCAATTCAAATAGCATCAGCATTAGGAGCAGAAGTTATTGCAACAAGTAGCAGTGACGAAAAATTAGAAAAAGCCAAAGAACTTGGCGCTTCTAAAGTAATCAACTACAAAACACACCCTGATTGGGAAAAAGAAGTGCAAAAATTAACAAATGGTAAAGGTGTAGAACATATTGTAGAAGTGGTTGGTGGGTCAAGTATTGCTAAATCTATAGATGCTTTAGCTTTTCAAGGGCATATATATGTTGTTGGATTTCTTGAAAATATGGAAGCAAATGTTAATTTATTCGCATTACTTGCTAAACAAGCAAGAATCCAAGGTATCAATCTAGGACACCATAGAGCATTTGAAGATTTCAATAAAGCTTTAGATCAAATAAATATAGATCCTGTAATTGATACGGTTTATTCATTTGACCAAGCAAAAGAAGCATATGAACATCAAATGAAAGGCGCGTTTGGTAAAATTGTTATAGATTTTAATAAATAGGCCCTGTCTTCTATATTAATAATTATTTTATGTGATCCTTCCTTTATACAAAGGAAGGATTTTTTAATATTAAAAATGTCTAATTTATCAGGTAATATAATTACCATAGAGCAATTAAAATGACACGATGCAAATAAGCACGTCTCTCATCGTCTGAAAACTCACGATTTTTGATATTTTCGATACATTGATTATAGTACAAGTTTATAGACTTAAATTTTCAAGAAAAACCTCTTAATTTTATGTCAGTTTTGGAGTTATATGGCACAAATTTTGTTCTTTAAATGGCAAAACACCCCTTATTTAGTTAATAAGAGGTGTTTATTATTATCTCAATTTAAAATTTTCTATAGCTAATTTAATCTCGTCTCTAACACGTTGAAATTCTGACCATTCTTTACCTGCTAGATCCTCAAAACCCCAATGCTCTTTTTTAACGTTTGGTGGTAAAATAGGACAATTATCGTCTGCATCACTACATAACGTTACGACCAAATCTGATTGTTTTAAAATATGATTATCAATCAAGTCTGACGTATGGTTTGATATATCAATATCTACTTCTTTCATAGCTTCTATTGCTTTAGGATTAACACCATGTGTTTCAATACCAGCAGAATAGACATTCCAATCTTCTACCAATTATAGAAAAGCTAAATATTTGGGTATATAAAATTCTTTATTATTATATTAAATTAACAACACAACATCTTTAATTTTTATAGTGACAAAAATGTCAGTATTGTTATTTGTCGTAAATAATACCATAATTATAATGTAAAAGATAGATAGGAGGGCGTTTTAATGGAATTACAATTAGCGATTGATTTATTAAATAAAGAGGATGCTGCAGAATTAGCAAATAAAGTTAAAGATCATGTAGATATCGTAGAAATTGGAACACCAATTGTTATAAATGAAGGATTACCAGCTGTACAACATTTAAATGATAATGTTGATGGTGTAAAAGTATTAGCAGATTTAAAAATTATGGATGCTGCCGATTACGAAGTAAGCCAAGCAGTTAAATTTGGTGCAGACATAGTAACAATTTTAGGCGTTGCAGAAGATGCATCAATTAAAGCAGCAGTTGATGAAGCACATAAACATGGCAAACAATTATTAGTAGATATGATTGCAGTACAAGATTTAGAAAAACGTGCGAAAGATTTAGATGATTTAGGCGCAGATTATATCGCTGTTCATACTGGTTATGACTTACAAGCTGAAGGTCAATCTCCTTTAGAAAGTTTACGTAAAGTTAAATCTGTAATTAGTAATTCTAAAGTAGCAGTTGCAGGTGGTATTAAACCAGATACAATTAAAGATATTGTTGCAGAAAATCCTGATTTAATTATTGTTGGTGGCGGCATTGCAAATGCTGATGACCCTGTAGAAGCTGCTAAACAATGTCGTGATATTGTAGATGCCCATACAAAGGCATAATCAGTTACAATTAATATTAAATAAGATTAAACTAAACAGATAAAAATGCACATGTAGTTTGTGAAAAAATTAGAAAACATTTTATGTTTAAACTTCCTTTTTCTAGTGTATATAGTACTTAGGTTTTAAAATATAATTGAAAGGTAGGTTGTATTATGACTAAAAAAGTAGCAATCATTTTAGCAGATGAATTTGAAGATATAGAATTGACTAGTCCAAAAGAAGCATTAGAAAATGCTGGATTTGAGACTGAAGTTATTGGAGATACAGAAAAACATGAACTTGTTGGCAAACATGGGGAGAAAGTAACTGTAGATGTTAGCATTGCAGATGCGAAACCAGAAAATTATGATGCATTATTAATTCCTGGCGGATTCTCACCCGATCATTTACGTGGTGATGAAGAAGGTCGCTATGGTACATTTACTAAGTATTTTACTCAAAATGATGTGCCTACATTTGCGATTTGTCATGGTCCACTTTTACTAGTTGATACTGATGATTTAAAGGGCCGCACAATAACTGGCGTTATCAATGTACGTAAAGATTTATCTAATGCTGGTGCACACGTTGTTGATGAATCAGTTGTAATAGATAACAATATTGTAACGAGTCGTGTCCCAGATGACTTAGATGATTTCAATAGAGAAATTATTAAAAAATTAAAAGCATAATTTTGTAATATCAATCAGTATTTATTATCTAAGAGACTAACAGCAAAGTTTATAACTTTGCTGTTAGTCTCTTGTTGTTAGGGGTTTTATAAAAATAAAATGAACTTAACTTCATTAAGATAACTTATAATCTACGATAAAATATTAGATATTCTACATACTGTTTTTGTAATGTAACTTATTTCGAAATTCTACTAATCTTTTAACTTCATCTATACTATTAATTGTTAAAAATTACAATGGAGGGCAATTTAATTTATGAATGATATTACCATTATAGGAGCTTCACAAAATAATTTGAAAAATATAAATATAACTATACCTAAACATTTAGTTACAGTATTTACAGGTCGTTCTGGTTCAGGTAAATCATCACTGGTTTTCAGAACAATAGCTGCTGAATCTGAACAACTTTTAAATGAAAGTTATTCTAGCTACATTCAATTTCATTTAAATAAGCAGCCTAAACCAAAAGTAAAAGCAATTAAAAATCTTCCTGTAGCAATGACGATTAGTCAAAAAAGATTTAATGGTAATTCTCGATCTACTGTAGGTACAGTATCTGATATATACGCCTCTGTTAGATTGTTATGGTCAAGGATAGGTGAACCTTTTGTCGGTTATTCAGATGCCTTTTCATTTAACAGTCCCAATGGTATGTGTGAAACATGTGAAGGATTAGGTTACATTGAAGACATTAATTTAAATGAGCTCTTAGATTGGAACAAATCTTTAAATGAAGGTGCTATTAATTTTCCATCTTTTGGACCTGATAAAGAAAGAGGGAAAGCTTATCGTGATAGTGGTCTGTTTGATAATGATAAAAAATTAAAAGCATATACAAAAGAAGAATTAGATTTGTTTTTGTATCAGGAGCCAATAAAATTAAAAAAACCACCTGAAGAATGGCGGAAATCAGCAAAATATGTGGGACTTATACCTAGGTTTAGAAGAATATTCTTGGGAGATAAAGAATTTAACAAAAAACGTTATGCTAAACATCTTAAAAATGTTGTGGAAAATAAAATTTGTCCAACTTGTAACGGTCAACGTTTAAATTCGAAAATTTTGAGTTGTAAAATTATGGGGAAAAATATTTCAGATTTCACACAAATGACTGTAAAAGAAAATTTAGCATTTCTTAATAAATTAAATAATTCAACAGCCCAGTTTATTATTGAACCACTCCGAAAACAATTAGAAGCACTTGATTATATAGGATTAAGTTATTTAACTCTTGACCGTGTAACCACTTCTTTATCAGGTGGAGAAGCACAACGGCTTAAATTAATACGACATTTAAATAGTTCGCTATCTGATTTGGTTTATATCATTGATGAACCAAGTGTTGGTTTACATCCAGAGGATATTGCAAAAATAAATGAAATTTTGAAATCTTTAAAACATAAAGGTAATACAGTATTAATTGTAGAACATGATCCTGATGTAATTAAAGAAGCAGATTATATTATTGATATGGGGCCAAGTTCAGGGGCGCAAGGTGGAGAGATAACGTTTAAGGGAACATACAAAGAATTATTGTCTTCAGATACATCTACTGGGGAAGCACTACGTATCAAACATCACTTAAAAAATGAGATACGTGAAGCAAAGAGTTTTTATCATCTTGGACCAGTGACCCAAAACAATTTGAATAATGTGACAGTTGATATACCCAAGCATGTTTTGACAGTATTAACTGGAGTAGCAGGTTCTGGGAAAAGTTCACTTGTTAAGGCAGGTTTTGCAAAAAATGATAATGCAGTATTTATGGATCAAAAAGCGATACAAGGTTCCAATCGGTCTAATTTACTAACTTATTTAGGTGTTTTTGATAGAGTCAGAAATTTTTTCAGCAAAGAAACTGGATTAAATAAATCTATGTTTAGTTATAATTCGAAAGGAGCTTGTGCCAATTGTGGTGGTAAAGGTTATATTGAAACAGAACTTGCATTTATGGGTGAATTTTCACAAACATGTGAAGTGTGTCACGGTAAACGTTATAAGCCAGAAGTGTTGAATGCAACTATAGATGGCTATTCTATTGCTGATTTCCTTGAATTGACTGTTGACGAAGGTATAAGATTTTTTGATAAAGAAAATGAAATTCAGTCTAAGTTACAAGCTATAAGTAAAACTGGATTAAATTACGTAACCCTTGGCCAACCTCTATCTACATTATCAGGTGGTGAAATTCAACGCGTTAAATTAGGCCAATATTTAAATGATGATGTTACAGATAGTATTTTTATATTTGATGAACCTACGACAGGTTTACATGAAGCTGATATTCCTATATTGATAAACTGTTTTAATGACCTTATTGAACAAAATAACACTGTTATTTTAATTGAACATAATTTATCAATTATGTGTGATGCTGATTGGATTATAGATGTAGGACCAGGCCCTGGTCTAGATGGGGGTAAAGTACAATTTAGTGGCTATCCTATAAACTTTGTTAAAGAGAATAAAACATTAACATCTAAGCATTTGAAACTTTATATAGCAAATGATTAAAATTGTTTCATATTTTCATATAGCATTGGTTAGATTGAGAAATTTTGTAACTTAGCGATTCTGAAAATTATCACATGAAATTAATAAAGAAGTCTATATACTGGTTATAATCTGTATATAGACTTCTTTATATATTTATTATTATGGTTTTAGAATTACTTTAATATTATTATCTTTTTTCTGATCGAAAATATCATACGCTTGTTTTGCATCTTCTAAAGGCATTGTATGAGTTATAATTTCTGTTGGATCAAAAACCTCATTTTTAATCATTTCATATAATTTTGGCATTTGATGAATAACTGGCGCTTGTCCACTTTTTACTTGGACATCTCTATTGAAAATTAAATCTATTGGAAAATTGTCTGCAGGTGTACCGTAAATACCAGTTAATTGAATCGTTCCAAATTTTCTTACTGATTCAGCTGCTGTAATAATGGGACTAATATTACCTCGTTGCGCTGAATTTGAACTTATCTCTAAATCATCTTGAGCAACTTGGCCATCCATTCCAACACAATCTATAACGACATCTGCACCACCGCGTGTGCTTTCATGAAGTAATTTTCCTATATTATCTTCTTTAGAAAAATTATATACTTCAGCGCCATTGGATTTTTTGGCATGGTTTAATCTATGTTCTACATTGTCAATGGCAATAACACGTTCAGCGCCTTTTAATTTAGCAAATTTTTGTGCCATTAAACCGATTGGGCCACAACCGAGAACAATAACGGTATCTCCAGATTTTACGCCTGCATGTTCAACACTCCAATAAGCTGTTGGGACCACATCAGATAAAAATAATACTTGTTCGTCTTTCAAATCACTATCTGGAACTTTGAAAGAGGAGAAATCGGCAAATGGGACTCTCAAATACTCTGCTTGACCTCCCCAGTGGTTTCCGTGCATGCCACCAAAACCGAAGAGTCCACCATTATTCATTTTCCAACTTGCCGGTGATGGATTAGAATTATCACACTGAGACTCCATTTCATTATTACAATAGAAACAATCGCCACAACCTATGTTAAAAGGTATAACTACTCTATCTCCCTTTTTTAAGGTTTTAACCTCTTTTCCTACTTCTTCTACAATTCCCATTGGCTCATGTCCAATAACAAAATCAGGATCCATAAATAAATCACCTTGATGGTAAAGATGTAAATCAGAACCACATATACCTGAAGCTGTTATTTTTATAATTGCATCCGTTGATTCTTCTATTATTGGATCATGTACTTCACGCACTTCCATGTTTTTATGACCTTGATAAGTAACTGCTTTCATTTGTACCACGCTCCTCTAAAGATTTTA
Source organism: Staphylococcus sp. LKG4-2 (assembly GCF_050955665.1). Lineage (NCBI taxonomy): Bacteria > Bacillati > Bacillota > Bacilli > Caryophanales > Staphylococcaceae > Staphylococcus > Staphylococcus sp. LKG4-2. The sequence continues at coordinate 15,990 of NZ_CP194536.1, forward strand.
CCCTTGATATTATAATGTAAACTCAGAGTAATAAATTGATTTATTACTCTTTTTAGAAAATTATTAGTTCATATGTAGCAAAATGCCAAACATCCTATTTATTTAGCCAAAATTAATTAAAAAGTAATTATAGATAAGTTTAATACATGTAAGCAATATACTAGAATAAAATTAAAGATTTACCTAAAAGTAACTATACAGTTTTGACTCGTTTATAAGTAATTGCTGATTTTAAAGAAGAATTTGTGTGTTTTCTTAAACCGAAATAAAAATCTGAAAAGCGAAGGATTTTAATGTTTATTGCTTTTAAAAGCTGATAATTTAAATGCACATTATGTTATTGCTACTTTTTGGGAAATTAAGTTACTTACAAACTATGGAAGATTCTCGAAAATATAAAGTACCTCATAAGAAAAGAGAGATAAAAAATGTATAGATCAAGATATATTCGTTAACGAGCATGTTTTGAAATGATTAAGACACTCTTTATAAAGAAATATTTTTTTTATACTACTTTATAGCTTAAAAATTTTGAAAAATTTGTTTAATTTTCATACTTACTTTTTTTCGGTGTAGTTAAAGCTACGACAGCTATAATAATAAATAGTCCGCCTACTAGTTGATAGTATCCAAAGGATTCATTTAACCAAGTAATTGAAATGATGATGGCAACAAGAGGTTCTATACTGGATAAAATGCTTGTTTCAGATGGGGATAAATACTTTAAACTTCCGATATAAAGAAGAAATGAAAGAGTTCCACTTATAATCACACCTAATAACATAACAGTTGTTGTGATTGTTAAGTCTTCAATAAAACTTTGAATACTTAAATTTAAATTTAATAAAAAGGAAAATACACCTGCGATTAACATCCCCCACCCAACTACAAGAATGACGCCCCATTTTTTGATTAAAGAAACCGGTTGTATAGTGTAAAATGTAAAACCTAGCATTGTAAGAAATCCAAAAATAATACCCTGTTTGGTTAGAAGAATGTTTTGATACGAACCATTTGTGATTAAAAAATAGAGACCAATTAAAGCTATAACTATAGAGATAAATTGTCTGGCAGTTGGTAGCTGCTTGATTTGTATGGATACATAAATTGTAATAAGGATTGGAGCAAAAAACTGAAACAACATAGCCGTGACAGCATTGCTTACATTGATTGTCTCGATAAAAAAGTATTGAGCACCGAGCATACCAATAACGCCAAATAATATGAGTTGAAATCTGTGACCTGGGTACTTCCAAATTTCAAATATTTGTTTTTTTGAAAAAGAAAGATACAAGAGAAGAAAACTTCCAGCTAATAGTAAGCGAAAAACAAGAAAATCTATGGATGAAATGCTGGAATGTTGGAAAAGCCACTGTATCATCGGACCCGATAGGCCCCAAAGAGTTGCTCCACTAATAATCATAATATATCCTATATGTTGATTTTGCTGATTCATTTTAACCCTCCATTGTTAGTATTTTTTATTGCTATGATGTAAAAATTGTACTCTTACGGTATTATAGTGAATATCTGACTCTTTTATAAGTGCCAGTATTTTATTAGTAGAGGGGGCCAGAGTTAATGTTACAGTTAACACCGAATTTTGATATTCAAAGCAAAGATCCGATTTATATCCAGTTATATTCGTATATTAAACAAGAGATAAAGAAAAAAAGGTTATTACCTGAAATGAAGTTGCCTTCAAAACGAAAACTTTCTCAGCATCTTTGTGTTAGTCAAAATACTGTTGAATCTGCCTATGGGCAATTAGTTGCTGAAGGCTACTTAAAAGCGCTTCCTAGAAAAGGATATTATATTTGCGATATTGAAGAAGAGGATTTTAATATAAATTATCAAAACCCCCAGTATGTGGAGGAAAAATTAAATAACAACGATGTTTATACCTATGATTTTGCATACACTGGTGTTGATCCAGAATCTTTTCCTTTTAACCTTTATAGAAAGTTGGTAAATGAAATATTTCAAAGTGATAACAAACAAATATTACAGTTAGGCCATCCTCAAGGAGAGCTATATTTACGAAGAGCGATTGCGGATTATATTTACGAAGCAAGAGGAGTAAAATGTTATCCAAGTCAAATTGTTATCGGATCTGGCACACAAACTTTAATGAAGATACTTTTTCTATTATTACCAAAGAGCAAATTTGCTGTTGAAGACCCTGGATATCATAGGAAAATGATGTTATTTGAAAAAGAAGCAAATCAAGTAGAATTCATTCCAATCGATTCAGAAGGTATGCTTGTTTCTCATTTAATTAAATCTGATGCAAATGTAGCGATTGTGACGCCGTCCCATCAGTTTCCTAGTGGTATGATTATGCCGGTTTCAAAACGCTTACAAATATTGAAATGGGCAAAAGAACAAAAAGACCGTTATATTATTGAAGATGATTATGATAGTGAATTTCGATATAGTGGTAAACCAGTACCTGCGCTTCAAGGGTTAGATACCGGAGAAAATGTAATTTATATGGGTACTTTCTCCAAATTACTATTACCTTCTCTGCGTATTAGTTATATGGTTTTACCAATTTCTCTAATCAATATCTACCAAGAAGACTTTTTCTTTTATGCTCAAACAGTCTCTCGCATAGACCAAAATATCTTAAAAGAATTTTTAAATAGAGGACATTGGGAAAAACATATTCAAAAAATGAAAGTGGTTTATCGAAAAAAAAGAGATGTTTTAATTACAGCTATTTCAAAACATTTCCCAGAAAGTGTTGAAGTTATAGGCGAAGACTCTGGTTTGCATTTAACCCTACGTTTAAATAATGGTATGACAGAACAAGAGGCTATTGATCAAGCAGCAAAATTTGGTGTAAAAGTAAATTCTGTTTCTGAATACGGGGAAAATGATGGCCAAACCGTCCTCCTTGGCTTTGCAGTACTATCCATAGAACAAATAAAAGCAGCAGTTAAACTGCTTGAAAAAGCATGGTTTGAAAAAAATACAAGTAATTACTATTAAGATTTTCTTTTTCATTAATGACTCTAAAGATAAGTATATACAAAGTATTGTATATAAGAATGATGCTAAAAGAGACTTTTGTTACTCATACTGTGATATCAACAATAGTTTCGATAGCAAGGTTAGTATTTATACTAATATTCCATTATTTTTAATATTAATTTTATTATAAAGATTAACTTAAAGCGAAGTATAATTATACTTCGCTTTTTTAAATATATAATCTAATGACCCTATATACACTATTAATATCAGAAAAAATATTTTGTATGTTTAGAGCGTACTTATATGTCTCTGAGTCATTCTCTATTTATATCAATTTACTAGTCAATATAAAAACATATCAATATTCCTCAAAGAGATTATATAAAGTTTGGTTCAATTTTTCTTCTTTAAAAAAATTAACTAATTTTCATTATTAATTAATTTCAAATATTCATCTCCCCATTCACAAATACCATAGACCACATTGTCGAGAGACAAACCAACACTAGTTAATCGATATTCAACTTTTGGAGGGACTACTGGATATATAGTTCTTTTTATTATCATATCCTTTTCAAGCTCCCTTAATTGTCTAATTAACATTCTTTGATTAATATCTGGTAATTTTTTTTCTAATTCACTCAACCTAAGTACTTCTGATTGTAATAAATGATAAATAATAGGGATTTTCCATCTACCACCAATTACTGATAAAGCTAAATCTTTAGAAGTGTAAAATAATTTATTATTATATTCTATTAACAATTTCTTCTCCTCAGTGACATATTTGTCAGTATTGTATTTCCGAAGTTATTATAGCATAATGAATACATAATATATAGGAGGTAACAACATATGGAATTACAATTAGCAATTGATTTATTAAATAAAGAGGATGCTGCAGAATTAGCAAATAAAGTTAAAGATTATATAGATATCGTAGAAATTGGAACACCAATTGTTATAAATGAAGGATTACCAGCTGTACAACATTTAAATGATAATATTGATGGTGTAAAAGTATTAGCAGATTTAAAAATTATGGATGCTGCCGATTACGAAGTAAGCCAAGCAGTTAAATTTGGTGCAGACATAGTAACAATTTTAGGCGTTGCAGAAGATGCATCAATTAAAGCTGCAGTTGATGAAGCACATAAACACGGCAAACAATTATTAGTAGATATGATTGCAGTACAAGATTTAGAAAAACGTGCGAAAGATTTAGATGATTTAGGCGCAGATTATATCGCTGTTCATACTGGTTATGACTTACAAGCTGAAGGTCAATCTCCTTTAGAAAGTTTACGTAAAGTTAAATCTGTAATTAGTAATTCTAAAGTAGCAGTTGCAGGTGGTATTAAACCAGATACAATTAAAGATATTGTTGCAGAAAATCCTGATTTAATTATTGTTGGTGGCGGCATTGCAAATGCTGATGATCCTGTAGAAGCTGCTAAACAATGTAGAGCTGCGATTGAAGGAAAATAATGATGACAGAAATCACAAATTATCGTTTAATACTAGATGAAATAGACAACACATTATCACATGTGAAAGACAGTGAAGCCGAAACGTTTTTAAAGCAAATTATTAAAGCAGAGCAAGTTTTTGTATCTGGAAAAGGACGTTCGGGTTTTGTAGCAAATAGTTTTGCGATGAGATTGAATCAGCTTGGGAAGGGTGCGCATGTAGTTGGTGAGTCCACTACACCTTCCATTACCGAAAAAGATTTGTTTGTTATCCTTTCTGGCTCAGGTTCGACAGAGCATTTAAGATTATTAGCAGATAAAGCTAAAGCTGTAGGTGCAGAAGTTGTATTATTGTCAACAAATCCAACGTCAAAGATTGGTGAACTTGCAAATGCAGTGATTGAATTACCGGCGGGAACGAAATATGATACTGAAGGTTCAGCACAACCTCTAGGTAGCCTATTTGAACAAGCATCACAAGTGTTTTTAGATAGTATTGTTTTAGATTTAATGACTGAGATAAACGTTGATGAAGAAACAATGCAGCAAAATCATGCTAATCTGGAATAAAACCTACAAAAGATATTCACTTTAATACTCCACATTTATTTGTGGGGTGTTTTTAATTTAAAGAAACGCCTTGAGATATTTCCTAGTAGTTATAAAAATTAATTAGTATTGAATATCACGACTACATTTTTGAAAAGTGATGTAGATTTATAGCCATAATTTTTAGATTTACATTGACGATACTGCATCAAAAGAAAAAGCCAATCTACTTTTTCTAGGTTGACTTTTATTTTTATATCTAAAGGCATACTTACACACCTAAAAAACGTCGTGCTAAAAACAAATTTACATGTGGTAATCCAGTATCCTTATTATACATTTTAACAGTTGGTTTAAAGCAAACTTTAAAAATATATAATTTTTAACCTATTCAATTACATTTGTTTCTTAAAACGCATATATGAGCCAGAATAGAAAAGAGTTGCAGGAAAGATCAAAGATTGCTTAAGAATCAGCAAGTTTTGGCGTTAGAGAGTAATAAAAAAGATTCAAAAATCAATTAGAAGAAGAGAGGCTGCTTAATTATTCCTTTGATACACCTACTAATGATAGATAAAACGTAGATGTGTAAGAAACATCATATACTACAGACGCTGTAAATATTAATCAACATCAGGAAGAAAAAAGGGTAAATAAACACAACTTAAAAAGGCTTTTAGAGTCGTTTGTTAGTAACTAATTGTCATTAAAAAGGTGCGACAAGCTCATAAACTTGTCGTACCTTTTTATGTGAATCGTACTTCTGATACTCATCAAATTAATTTAATTATAATGAGCAATTTAGCTTATTATGAAAAAGATTAGCTGAGGCAAGTATGTGCCTGCTCATTTTAAAATTGGAGGCTAAATTTACGAAAAAATTCTATTAACAGGTGCTTCAGCATATATAGAAAATAAGTCTAATGAACAAAATGTTACATGGAAATCTTCAGATTTATTTGATTTAAATGAGATAACAGAAGTAATGAAAAAAGTAGATATCGCTATATATCTTGTTCATTCGATCATACCTTCAGCTAAGTTAACACAAGCAAGTTTTAAAGATACGGATGAAATATTAGCAGATAATTTTACTAAAGCATCAAGGTTTTAATAAAGTTAAACATATCATATTCATGAGTGGCCTAATTCCAAATACGAATGAATTACCACCATGTTTAAGAAGTCGCTTAGAGTGTAAAGACATTTTAGGAGCATATGGTGTGCCGGTAACTACGTTGAGAGCTAGACTAATTATAAGTGCTAAGGGAAGTTCTTATCCAATACTAAAAAATTGGTATCCAATGCTCGTTTTTATATAGTTAATATGAAATTTATATTCATAAATTGTTGAATATAAATTGTTTTATGCTATGTTTAATTTCCTACTACTATTTCCTAAAAAAGAAAAGGAGCTAAATATGATTAATATTATATCAGCGATAGGATCGCTTGGAACATTTATTATGGCGTTATTTTATTTTGTATCAGTATCAGTTCAACTTTACCAAATGAAAATAAGTTTTATTCCTGCATTAGGATTTAATCAGATTTTATTAATTAGAGATAAAGACCAAAAATTAAGTTTAAAAAACACCACTTCCAATGTGGAAGAAAATGAAGATTATTTGAAATTATATAATTTAGGAGGCGGTGCAGCAAAAAAAATCACCATTGAAGTTTTATTAGGTGAAGATAAAGTTATTCAAAAAAAGTATGTTAATATGTTACCTAGTAAAGAAGGTTATATGTTGCCTATAAATAAGACAGTATTTGATGAATTAGAAGATACTATAAAAAATAACGGTTACGAATCCAATATGAATATTAAGTTATCCTATTATCATAATGTGAGTAGAAAAAAACAAGAAATATTGTTAAAAGGGCATATAGATGCATTCAATAACTACGAAGATAAGAACATTTATGAATTACAGTTTATTTAAAGTAATAAAATGAATGAAAAATAAGATAGTTAATAGTAAGTCCTTTCTTTAACAAAATGCTTTTTAATCATAAAATATGATAATGATTCTTATAATAATCGTATTTCTTATATCATCTCTTTAATTGATACTTTGCTTGTTCAGTTAACACTAACAAAGAAAAAATAGAGTTTAGCTTGTTTTAAATACTGATTATGAGTTAATTGTTTTATAAGGATACTAATCTACATTTTCATGATTAATTCATAAAATAACTAACACGAAATATACAAAAGTACATTAAAGTTTTTCATAAAAAATAACTAGCCTAGAATTATAAAGAGTGTAAATTTATGTCTATAATTAAAATTCTAGTTAGAAAAATCGTTCGTTTTTGACACAAAACCTCTTAAATTAAAATTAAGAGGTTTTTCTTGGATATTTAAGTCTATAAACTTGTGCTATAATCAATGTGTCGAAAATATCAAAAATCATGAGTTTTCAGACGATGAGAGACGTGCTTATTTGCATCGAGAAATAGATTTTATTAATAAGTGCCCATAAAACGATTAAAAGAGGTGGTATTGAAATGGCTAAAATTGGTTATGCACGTGTATCAACACAAGATCAAAGTCTTGATGGACAAATTGATACACTTAAAGACTATGGTTGTGAACGTATCTTTAGCGAAAAAGTGAGTGGTCGCAAAACGAAAAGAACAGAACTTGATAAGTGTTTAGACTATTTACGTGAAGGAGACATCCTAGTTATCTATAAATTAGATCGTCTTGGACGTACAACAAAACAATTAATTGATCTGTCTCAATGGTTAGATGAAAACGGCATTGATTTACATATTATTGATATGAATGTGTCAACCAAAGATGCGATGGGAAAAATGTTTTTTACAATGATGAGTGCATTTGCAGAACTTGAAGCTAACTTATTAAGTGAACGTACGAAAAAAGGTCTAGAAGCTGCGAGAGCAAGAGGGAGAAAAGGCGGCCGTCCTTCTTTGCCAGATTATAAGAAAAGAGAAATCAAATTCTTATACGATGAACAAAAACTTACAGGCGAAGAGATTGCTAAACAGACAGATGTTAGTCGTTCAACGGTATACAGAATAATAAAAAATAATTAGTTTAAAAAACTGGTAACGTGAAGAAATAATAAAAAGGGAGGAAATTTATTGGAACTTAGACATATGCAGTATTTTGTAGAAGTCGTAAAGCAAAAAAGTATGACCAAAGCAGCATCTAATCTTTTTATCACACAACCCACAATTAGTAATACAATTAAATTATTAGAAGAAGAATTAGATGTAAATTTATTTAATAGGTATAAAAACCAAATATACTTAACTGACGCAGGAGAAGCTTTCTTTTTCCAATGTAAAGAAATGCTTAAAATGTATGATAATATCCCTAATGAGTTAAGTAATTTATTAGAATTAAAAAAGGGACATTTGAAAATTGGAATCCCTACTATTATTAATATAAGAAGATTAATTGGCTTAATTTCGGAATTTCATGAAATGTATCCTAATATAACTTTTCAACTTTTTGAAAATGGTAGTAAAAAAATTGAAAACGATGTATATTATGGTGATTTGGACATGGGAATTACTGTACTTCCTACAAATAATAAAAACTTTGATATATTCTCTTTTTTAGAAGAAAAATTAAAACTGGTCGTTCATAAAAATCATGAATTATCTAAAAAAACAAAGATTGATATTGAAGATTTACAAGAACAAGAATTTATTTTATTCAATTCTGATTTCTATTTAAACGATAAAATCAAAAATACATGTAGAAATTATGGCTTTAATCCTAATATAATTTTTGAAACCACCCAATGGAGCTTCATAGAAGAAATGTTATTAAATAATCTAGGGATATGTATATTACCCGAAGGAATACTAGGCTTATTAGATAATAATTTACAAGCCATCGATATTAATGAACCTTCCATGAAATGGGAACTTGGTATTATTTGGAGAAAAGATATTATAGTTGATTCTTTAACAAAAAATTGGATTAAATTTCTCCAAGAAAACTTCTTAATTAACTATTAAATATAAAGGTATTTGAGAAATTTATAGCTGTATAAAAAAAAGATATTTTATATTTATATACTCTCGCTCTATAATTAGAACATAAACATTATAGAAACGGGAGTTTTTTATGGAAAATTATAAATTTCCTAGTGACAGTAAAATTGTCAGTACGGATCAAGTATTAATTAATGATTTAAACAATTATAATACCCTATTTGGGGGGGTGTTGATGAAAAAAATTGATAATAACGCAACGCTTTCAGCTAGAAGACATGCAAGAGTTAAAGAATGTGTTACAGCTTCTACAGATTCAGTAGAATTTTTATATCCAATCACCCAATCTGATTCAGTTTGTATAGAATCTTATGTAGTTTATACAGGAGAAAAGTCTATGGAAATATTTTGTAAAGTCATTTCAGAAGATATGATCACTGCAGAAAGAAAAATTGCTGCTGTAGCTTTTCTTACTTTTGTAGCTTTGGATGAAAAGAAAAAACCAATTAAAGTACCCAAAATCTCTCCTCAGTCCAAAGAAGAAAAATTATTATTTATGGATGGCGAAGAAAGAGCTAAAATGCGAAAAATTAAAAGATCACAAACTAAAAATATAATTGAGTCTCTTGATATCAATAAACCATGGGAATTGGAGTAGTGATAAAATGATAAATGAAATGGAAGAATTAAACCAAGTTAAGTTAGATTTGAAAAAACTAAGAAACAAGTTTCCTAATATGTATGAAAAGTTAGAATATATAGCTAGTTTGACAAGACAATTAAGTATCCATTATAAATATTTAGGATTACTAATGTTTTCAGATAACCGTGAAATTATTCAAAATAAGCGACCAACTTTAATAAGAGAATCTGTTTTAAAATTATATGAACAAGAAGTTAAAAAAGTTAAAAAAGATAGTAATTTTGTAATTTTTAAAGATATGATGTTAAAATTCCAAAATGTGAACTACTCACAAATATTTCTTATTATTTTAGGTGCCGAACCTAGTTTTGTATTTAAAAATACAATTATTAAATAATAACTTTATTAACAATCCTTAGATTAATGAATTATAAAAACTCACAAATTTCTTGACTAAATAAAACTATATTTTAGCTAATAAAAGAGCTTCCCTAAATTTAGAGAGGCTCTTTTATTAATTTTTATAACTTAATGAGAATTTTTGCTTGTGATTTATCGTTTATGAGTTTTTCAAATCCTGATTCGACAATATCATCTAGCTCTATCTCATCAGTAATAACATCTTTAACTTTTAAATTACCTTCATTAATTAAATCTATTGTTTGTTGAAATGTAGTAGGTGTATAAGCAATTGTCGAAGTGAGCTTTACACCCGTATTTGTTAATTGCATTGGATTCCATTCAATAGGATGACCAAATATAGACACTATAACGACAGTACCTCTTGCTTTAGTAACGTCTATAGCAGATTTAAGTGTTAGTGCTACACCAGCTACTTCAAATGCTACATCAACTCCATTATCTGTATGTTTATTAATAACATCACTTGGATCTAATTCACCGGAATTTATAGTATGAGTAGCACCAATCGCTTTAGCTTTATTCAATCTTTCTTCTGATAAATCAAAAACAAATATCTTACTTGCACCTGCAGCTTTAGCTGCTATGACTGTTAATAAACCGATTGGACCTGCACCAAAAATAGCAACAGTATCGCCAAATAGAACTTCACCTTCTGATTCTGTAAATATTAATCAATATCAGGAAAAAGAAACAGAGGTTCCACACAAGGATATATCTGAAAGTAAAAGCGATAAAATTATGCAAGAAGAATCACAAAAAAAGATGTTCCATCTAATTCAAATGACAACGATACTGATATAGACGAAAAGGGTGAAGAAACGAAATCTAAAAAAGGCTTCTGGAGCCGTTTTTTTGGTGGCTAATAATAGTTTAAAAGATCATATTCATTAAATAAATGCTACAAGTTGAATAACTTGTAGCATTTATATTTGTATCATCGCAACTTAGGATAATCATTTTCATTTTTAAATATAAGTTGATTTATCAATAAATTTGGACATAAAATTTATTTTTTAATGATATAGTATAGCAATATTGCTATTTGAATAAAGTTATATAACCTATATAATGAGGATGAATAATTAGAAGAAAGGTGAATTTAATGAAAAAGTTAAGGTATAATAATTTAAGTAATAAAACCAGATTAAATCATCAATTTAAATTTTCTACTATGGCACTCATTATTAGCACTTCTTTGATGGGGTATAGTATGACTTCGACACCATCAGTAGAAGCAAAAGATAAGGCTGATTTAAATATTGAGACGCATTCGAATAGTGAAAATACGCTAGAACAACGCATTCAAGAAGGTAAAGAGAAAATTGATAAATTAAAAAACATCAAAGATAGTCAGAAAGATGCTTCTATTAAAGAAATTACAAAAGCTAAAAGCACAGAAGAAGTTGAAGCAATATTGAAGAAAGCAAAAAAAGTTGATAATAAAATCATTGAACAGAATAGAGTGCAGAGTCATTTAATTGAAAATGACAAAAAGGAAGTATCTGAAGATAAGAAAAGTGTGAAAAGTGAGTTAGATAGTAAAAAAAATATAGTTTCTTCTGTTAAAGAAAAGTCTAACCATATTGAAGAACAAGATAGTATTGACTTGTTCGATCAAGAAGACCTGCAAGATAATACGTTTGATGCTAATTTAAATCAAAGAGATACAAAGCAAGATATATCTCATTTAGTTGATATGGGTAAACTAAATGAAGAAAGTAAAGATATAGCAGATATGAATGATAGTGAAGAAAATAAAAATACGGCTTCAGAAAAAGACGCAGGCGCTGTTAAAGAAAACAACCAAGACGGTTTAGCATTTAAAGATACATCTAATACTAAGAGTAATCAAATGCAACAATCAGACGAAATTAAAAAAGACATCGATAAAGTTACGACAAACCATTCAAAAGTAAAAGATAATTTAGATTATTATGTCGAAAATAAAGAAAATAATTTAAAGATATTGGATTCAAAGCTTTCTGAACGAGACTCAATATCTGCTAAAAACAAAGAAAAATTGAAAAAGGAAATAGAAAAAACGCAACAAAGTCTAAAGAAACAAAATGACGTTGTATTAAATCATTTACAATCTGTAAATAATAAAGAACAAGCTGTAAAAGATATTGTTAGTGGTACTTTTGATAAAAAGAGTGCACAATCTATTTTAGAACGTATAGATACAAAAGGTAAAACAGATCAACAAATCGCGAGTCAAGTTGTTAGTGAGTTAGATAACTTATCTACTACTACGAGTGATGATATTTTAAAATCTATGTTTGATAAAACATCTGATAAGCAAGAACTTATTAAAACGATACTATTAACTAAATTTGATCATATAGATACATCAAAAATCGCTGGTGAAATAATGCATAAAAATCCGAGTAACGAACAAATTGTAGCTTTAATCAAACATCATTTTGGGGACAATGTTACAAGCGATGATATTTTAGAAAATATATTGGACCAATCTCATGATAAACGTAAAGCTTTAGAAACAATGCTAGCTACGAAATTAAATGATGCTAAAGCTAAAGCGCTTGCTGACGTTATTGCCAAAAAAGAAGATTCTAAGCATAACTTATTAAATCTAATGAAATCGGGAATTAATAATGAGTTGAATGATTTATTAAAGGCTGATAAAGATATAAGTAAATTTAAAGATGATATCCATGGTTTGTTTGAACCATTAAAATATACGCCAAGTTTATCGAATAAATTTGATGGGAGTTTGTTAGACAGAGATGAACAGATGCGAAAATTAAGTGGAAATTCAAAATTACTTGGTACACCAAGTCTATTTGACGATTTATTCAATAGAAATAGTATATTAGATGGAATTAAGGATATATCTAATCCTTCGCCTGGGCGTGCTTTATCTCTAGGTGATTCCTCGGGTAGCTTTTTAAGTGGTTTATTTGACAATAATGGTGATTTTTCTTTACCTGATACAGGAACAGTAGTAAAAAAATCAACAATTCCATTAGGGATTCTACTTTTCATTATAGGTGGTGGATTAATATGGTTCATCAAACGAAATAAATCGAAAAATTGTAAATATTAAATTATAACGTATTTTAGTACGAGTTAATTTATATAGTATATTGAAAATGCTCCATTCAAAGTGAACACTAGTAAGTGGAACTTTGAATGGAGCATTTGTATTTTGAATGAATAAAAGCTAAATTAAACACTTTAATAAAGAAAATAAAAGGAATATTTAAATTTACTAGTTATTACCTGTAATGTAACTCAATTCAGTTGCAGCATCTGCATCAATTGTTCTATAAGAAACGATACCAAGTCCTTTAATGTTTGATTCTGATATAACGATAGAACCATCATCGTTAACTTTTTCTACAAAAGCTACATGACCGTAGATCTGGTCTGCCCCTTGTTGACCTGCCTCAAATACAACGGCAGTGTGAGCTTTTGGTGTTGAAGAAACAGCATAATCTTTTCTTTCTGCTCGATTATTCCAGTTTCGTGCGTCGCCTAAATCACCACTCACATATTTGTCGAACTGTGCCATGCGATTATAAACATACCATGTACATTGCCCATGAGGATAAGGAGAGTCATTTGTTGTTTCTGAAAATGGTTTGAAGGCTGAATCATAATCATCGTTGTTCGCTTTGTAGTTATCTAAATCAGGCATTTTTTTATTATCAAACTGTGTTAAGTCATAGTGGTTGATAATACTATTTAATTTGTCCGCGTATTGTGAATCAGTCGCGTATGTGGTAGCCAAATGCATTGTTGCTGAACGGTAACTATAAGCTTCACTTTTCCATGTTGGTTTATAAATGTCCTGGTTACCATCGATGCCGTGTTTGATTAAATTGGCATAATCTTCCAATGATTCTTTTTTGCTTGGATAGCTGCGGAAGTTTGCTGAAATTTGGAACGTATGGTTGCCATTATCTTCGAGTGTATTAAATGTAGCCGACTGACCTTCATAAGCTCCTTTTATTCCAAATAAATTGAAATGGGGTGAACTAGCAAGATCGCTAGTGCCTGAGTCAGATTCTAATATGGCTTGGGCAATCATAACAGATGCATAAATATCTTCATCTTGACCTATGTCGTGAGCGTCTTGTGCAACTGTTTTAATAAAATCTCGTGTATTTTTACTTTCAGTAATTGTTATATCGTTAGAATTGTTATTATCATCCGATAAATTTGGCAATTGTTGGAAAGTTGCAGTAGATCTGATGTTTGATTGGTTTATGTCGTTTTCAAATGATTGAGCTGGCTTTTCTTTTTTAGCTAATTGTGATTCAGACGGTAATTGAGGGTTAGCATTTGTATTCGATGCCTGTTTTTCAGAATTATTTTTCTTACTTTTACTATTTCCATTTGATAAATCATCTTTTTGAGCATCATATTGTTTTTTATTATTTTTAGCATCTTCACTATACTCGTCTAAAATTGCATCTAATACTTTATCGTCAGATTTTGTATCTGATTTATCAGCATTTTCGTTATCACTGTTGGCATTATCGTTTTCAGTAGTAGGTGTGTCATTATCTTTGTTGTCTAGATTATCAGCATCATTATTTGCTTCTTCATAAGATTGATCTTGTTGGGAGGATTGTTTTGACTCACCATCATCTTTTTTTTGATTTTTATCAACTGGAAGTTTGTTTGATTCAGACTTATTATCTATATCATCGTTCTCTGACTTCTCAGATGACTGTACATCATCAATGTCATCTTGTAGTGAACCCTTATCACTATTCTTTTCTAAATTGTTAGTATTTGATTCGTCACTATCATCCGAATATGTCGTATTTGGATTTATTTGATCTATAGATGTATTATCATTGTGACTGTCATTCTTCTCGTTTTGTACATCGTTATTCTCTATAGTAGAAGTTTGTTTCATTTTATTATTAGAGAACAGTTGATTTAATAATTCAGATAGCCCATCCTTGTCACTCCTAAAAGGTTCTGGCTTGAAAACATTCAAACTATCATAAGACGATGAATCATTAAATGAATTTTCAAATGAACTTGGTATTTTTTCATTGGATGATTTATTATCAGAAGTTTTATGTCTTTTATTATTAATATCTTCTGTAGTCCTTTCATCTTTTGTACTATTTAACTTACTCTTGCGTTCACTATTTTCCTTTTCATCACTAGCTTTATTCTTTTCATCATTTCCATTTTTTGATGAATGTGATTGCTTAGCTTGCTCCTCATCTTTTTCCTTATACACGTCATTTGATTCAGAAGTTGTGGCACTTTTTTCTAAAGATTCGGCACTAACATCGTTGATAGAAAATGATGGAATAAGTAAAGACGTTGAAAGCAAACAGACTAATAATTTTTGTTGCTTCATGAAAATACCTCTTTTCTAAAATATATTATTTTGCTATGTACAAACTATGGTTTGTCTTGGTACACTGTAAACAGACTTAGATTTAGTTGATACATATCAACTATAAAATGGATAGACTTTGTTAATGCATTCAGTATATCAACTTATATGAAATTAACAAATAGTAATTTTAAATTTATGTAAGAAAAATCAATAGATACAGTTTTAGAGGTGTATAAATGAAGAACGCAATAAAATTATTTGTAATGGATTTGAAAAAGATTGCTAAGACGCCTGCTGTTTTAGTGATTTTAGGAGGTTTAGCACTTCTTCCTTCTTTTTATGCTTGGTTTAACTTAGAAGCGACATGGGATCCATACGGTAATACTAAAAATATTAAAGTGGCTGTTGTAAATGAGGATAAGGGAGATACAGTTAAAGATAAAAATGTGAACGTGGGCAATAAAATTACCAATAAACTAAAGAAAGATGATAACTTTGATTGGCAATTTGTAAGTCGAAAAAAAGCCGATCATGATTTGAAGATGGGCGATTATTACGCGGCCATTTACATACCAGAGAAGTTTACACACCAAATTACCGGCACACTTCGAAAAAACCCACAGCAAGCAGACGTAGAATACAAAGTGAATCAAAAACTTAATGCGATTGCGCCTAAAATGACAAATGCAGGGACGAGTGCCATTGTTCAAAAAGCAAATGAACAATTTAATGAGACAGTAACAAAAGCATTATTAGATGAAGCAAATCGACTTGGCGTGAAACTTGAGGAAGAAATTCCAACCATAAATAAAATTGAAGATGCAGTATCTAAAGCTAATGATTCTATACCCAAAATTAATGATTTTGCTGATAAAATAATATATTTAGATGAAAATCAGGATGAAATTGACAATTATGCTGATGAATTTAGAGCGTTAGGAAATCATAAAGGTGAGGTTATAGATGCTGCAGATAAATTAAACCAAGTTAATGCGGCCATTCCGACATTAAATGAGCGAGCTAAATTGATATTGGCATTAAATGACTACATGCCAAATATTGAGAATGCCTTGAATGTTGCATCTAATGATGTACCAGAAGCTTTTCCAAAAATTAATCGTGGTGTAGACCTTGCAAGCGCAGGGGTTGACGCAGGGTTACAAGGCCTGAATGAAGCGCAAGGATATTTACCTGCAGTGCAACAGCGTGTCGAAGGCTATCAAGAAGTCGTTGATAATGCACAAGAAGCAAATCAAAATGCTAATAATCGATTACAAGAAAATGTTGAAACTGAGCAGCAAAGTTCTAAAGGGTCAGATAGTTATTCAAATATTAAAACTTCGCAAATAAGTAATAGTAATAGCGACAATGCTGGAAATAATCAAAATGGAACAGCAATAAGTAGTGAAGATGTAAGCGCAATGGAATCTTCACTATCAAAATCATTATTATCTTTATCCAATTATACCGACAAACAAGCGGAAAGTAGTCAAGAAGATATTAATGCGCTAAAAAATGTCACTTACGGTATTATATCTACAGATAAGCCAAAAGATTTCAAAGAAACTTTAGATAATATTAAATCTAGGCTTGAAGTAACAAGTAAGTCCAATCAAAAGTTTATAGATATATTATCAGAGCTTGAAGATAGAGAAAAGGTAGATCTTTCTGATGAGATTAAGGAATTAGAGTCAGCAAATAATAGAATTAATAATTTAATTAAGACACAAAATCAACTTAGTGAAGCACTTTCGAATGGAAGTTCTGGTAAAGAAGAAGCAGTAGAATTACTTAAAGAAATTCCACGCGTGAATAGTAGCTTAGATGATTTAAGAAACTATATTAAGTCAGAACTAAACCAAAAATTATTAGATGTATCTAATGATGTGATGTCATTATTAGATGACGGCGATATAAAACTATCAACTGTTCAATCGAAATTAAACACAATTGATCAAGTTATAAATTCAGGAGAAAGTATTTTAACTACTGGTAAGGATAGAGTTGAGACGATTCAAAGTGCACTACCAGTCATTGAGCAAAGATATATGGATGCAATGTCTATTGCTCAAAATTATTATCCACAATTTAAACAAAGTGTTTCTAACGCAGCATCATTTATTGAAAATGACTTGCCAGGTTTAGAACAACAGTTATCTGATACAACAGCAACTGTGAACAATACAATACCTACACTGTTTAATCGCTATGATAATTTGGTAGATATTTTAGATACAAATCAACCACGTGCAAAAGAAAGCTTGCACAATTTGGCAGATTTTGCACGTAATCAATTACCAGATGTTGAAAAAGATCTGGCTAAAGCGAACAAACTATTTGACGAGATTGAAGACGACGATGCAGTGGATAAAATGGTAGACTTATTGAAAAATGATTTGAAAAAACAAGCTAATGTAATCGCAAATCCAATTAATATAGATCAAAAAGACATATTTCCTGTGAAAGACTACGGTTCAGCAAGCACACCATTTTACACAGCATTAGCAATATGGGTAGGAGCTTTATTACTAGTAAGTTTATTAACGACAGATAATAAACATAAATCATTAGAGCCACATCTAACGACAAGAGAAATTTATCTAGGAAAGAGTGGGTTGTTTTACACGTTGGGTATTATCCAAGCACTCATCGTATCAATTGGAGATATGGTGATACTGAAAGCGCAAGTTGAATCTGTTGTATGGTTTATTGCTATATCAGTATTCTCATCACTTGTATTTATTTCAATTGTATATACTTTAGTGTCATTGTTAGGAAATCCAGGGAAAGCAATTGCAATCATCTTCCTTGTACTACAAATAGCAGGTGGTGGAGGAACCTTCCCTATCCAAGTTACACCAGAGTTCTTCCAAGTCATTCACCCTTATTTACCTTTCTCTTATTCAATAGATGCTTTAAGAGAAGCAGTTGGAGGACCTGTACCTGAAATTTTAACTAAAAAATTAGTGATACTTTCATTATTTGGTATAGGATTTTTATTAATTGGTGTTATCTTTAAACCAATTACTGATCCACTGATGAGAAAAGCAACTGAAAAAGCTGAAGAAAGTGATGTAATGGAATAAAGTTATTATGCTTATAATAAGTAATATTTAATTTTTAAAAAATCAATGATGGTTGAAAAACGATAGTTTAGTAAGGAAGGTTAATATGGAGCATAAAGAGGGAAACTTAGAAATAATAATTAACCAATTCTATGATGCTACAGCGAATATTAATAAAGCAATTACTAACATGGTTAAAGAATTGGAACCAGGTCGTTACTTATCTTATGAACAAATAGAAACAATGTATTTTATTCAGCATAATGAAAAAGTATCGATTAACGACTTAGCAAATAAGCAACGTACTTATAAGACAGCTGCATCAAAACGTGTTAAGAAGTTAGAAAGCAAAGGTTATGTGCAACGAGTTTATTCGAATGATAAACGTACTAAATTAGTGAGTTTGACGCATAATGGAGAACGCTTATTAAAAGAAATGAAAATAAACTTAACAAAAGAAATAAAGTTACTTTTGTTAAGTTGTTTTGTTAGAGAAGATTTTGAAAAATTTATGTATCAGCTCATGAATTTTGAAAAGACATTTTTAAAAAAGTACTACTAGAGTAAATTTGTTTTTAGCACGACGTTTTTTAGGTGTGTAAGTATGCCTTTAGGTATAAAAATAAAAGGCAACCTAGAAAAAATAGATTGCCTTTTTCTTTCGATACAGTATCGTCAATGTAAATCCAAAAATTATGGTTATAAATCTACATCACTTTTCAAAAATGTAATAGCAATATTCAAGACAAATTAATTTTTATAACTGCTCGGAATATCTCGAGCCGTTTCTTTAACTTTAAAATAAAAAAATCGACGAAGGTCGATTATGATTTTTGCGCCGTTTGGAACAAACGTGTAAGCCCCTTTACAGGATTTAACTAAATTATAACGATGAATTTTAGACCTATAATGCAATAACAATTGGGTCTACCAGATTTACAAGTTTAGTTAAGGGTTCCAAGGCTCAACGTCAATAAAGCAATTAGTTATTTTTAACTATCCCATTTGGAACGTAAAATACATGAGCAAAAGTTATTTTGTGGGTATTCTGGTTCGAAATATTTAATTACATCTGATTTTATATTTCCAAAAGTCGTTTCGGGTTTATGCTTAAAACCGTCATAAAAAGATTTAATTACATTATGTTTAAAATTGCCTCTTGGGAATTTAGCAACGATTGCTTTTCTGATTTCATCAGAATATTGATCCCAATTATCGCCCATTACGTCTGTTCCTACACCATGATATAATAAGGCTACATTGTTTTCTTTGTGTTCAGCTACACCTAGTGTTGTATGTAACGCAATAGAATCCCAGGCAAGTTGTAAATCGCGTTCGTTATAATTATAATTTTTTAAAAATTGTCTAACTGCATTAGCGCCATCTACTTCGAATCTTAAATCATCACTACTGTATGTTTGGGTTAAACCTAAATCATGGAATAAAGAAGTGATATAAAGTAATTCTTTATCGTATTGTAATTTATCTTGCATGCCTTTGACTTCGCCAAATAAATAAACTCTGTTTGAGTGATTCCATATTAATTCATTTCCGTATTCTTGTACGATTTTTTGGGCATCTTGAACAATTTTACTATCTGGAACTTTTATTTCATCTATGCTATTAATCATAAAAAACTCCCCTTTGTGAAATATATAATTAGTGTTAATATTCCCTTTAAAAAATAAGTAAAACTTTCTTTATATTGGATAAAGAAAACAAATAAATGAAGAAGTAAATACATTGATTTAAACGAAGACTCTAATCAATTACCTGAATCCATACCACTTGGATTTAGATTAGGGAGAAATCGTTTAAGAGAATTGTTGTATCAGTATAAAGAAATTGGAGTAAATCATTTAGCCTTTGTTGCTTATTTTGCTAGAATTGCTAGAAGACCTGTTGAAGACATTATAGATGAATTAGGCGAAGAAATTGTTCCATATTTTCCAACACACAAAGTGAACTAATTAGGAGGCTATATTGATGAGAGCATTTGCAATAGAATCATATGGAGAAGCTGATGTATTACAAGAATTTAATTTACCACTACCTGAGATAACAGATGAAGAAGTATTAATTGAAGTTGAAAATACAGGTATTAGCCCATACGATTGGCATGTTAGACGAGGTGAACAAGAAGGGAAAATTGATTACCCTATACCGCTCATTTTAGGATGGGATATATCAGGCGTTATACGTAAAGTCGGCTCAAAAGTAACAGATTTAACAGTAGGTACACCAGTTATTGCAACACAACAACTTGATAAAAACGGTGGTTATGCAGAATTTGTGGCCATTAATCAAAACACAGTTGTTAAAAAACCTGAATCATTATCTTTTGAAGAAGGTGCGACAATTCCAATTAATGGTTTGACTGTCTATCAAGCGTTAATAAAATATGGTGAAATGCAACACGGCGATAAAGTATTAATACATGGTGGCGCAGGTGCAGTAGGTATATTTGGCATTCAATTAGC
>NZ_CP194535.1:0-20595 GCF_050955665.1 Staphylococcus sp. LKG4-2
ATATAGAACAGCATAATAACACGGACGTATCATTATCATACGTCCAGAAATATGATAATGATACGTCAAGAAATATTAATATGATACATCATGACATATCAAAAGAATACACTAATGATACTGATTTAAGTAATACTGATTATATAGAGACTGAGAATAATGATACGCATGATATGAATGATACATATAACAATCAAACAAACCATAATCATTCGGATCATACAAGTCACCAACAATCCGAATTTAATAATGATGCACTTAAATTCCAAGTACTCGAAGAATTGCCACAACAAATCAAAGACTATTTAAGTAAATTTGAAATTAGAGAGATACGTATTATTAAAAGTGTGTTACTCAAAGGCAAAAAGTCATTTAATAATGCGCATGATACGTTTTACCGTTTAGAAGATGTTGAGTTTGAACTTGTGAGTGTATTAAAACGATTTAAAGCGATGCTGCTACAAAAAAACGAATCTGTTGAAACAATGGAAGGGTATTTAATGCAATCGATTAAAGCTGAATTCGAAGAAACACATGCGCTTTATATGAGACGTCAAAATATACCTAAACATACTATTTTCAATCAATAATTTAATAACAGAACATATTCCATCACAAAAGAGCGTTTAGCGATGGAACTATTAGTAACCATTATCGTAGAATTATTACTGGGATTGTACTTCCAAAAAAGGAAGCGCCTATGACAGTTAAAACTTGGTTTAAAGGACTAATTGTTATGTTTATTTTTGTCACTACAGCAAATGGATTTTCACATATTGATGTCTATGATACTGCGTCAGAATCTAAGTAGGCATTAAATACATAGTTTGTGAAAGCGTATAGACTTAAAATCTATTTTTGAAAGAATTGAAACGATTATCGGGCGTATATTTGGGTTTTAAGAGCTTATGTAAGTGTTTAGGCATAAAACTATATGAGTCACCTCTAAAACTTTAAAATGGCCCCTTAAAATTCAAAATAAAGGCATTTAATAAGTCGTATGATAAAGTTTGCTGAAAAGGAAGGTGTATTTTTTATGTAGTTACGTTTTTCTGTGCAATTAATCATGTTTATTTTGATATTCGTTTATATATCAGCAAATAAATCAAAATCAATTAGATTTTTGTTTTATTATTTATAGTTGTGGTTTTGTTTTGGAAACCTTTTACTTAACTTATCCTCACAATGCTTTAATACTATTAGAAGAATTTTAGAAACATCTAATATAGTACATACAGACGTATGTATATAGATAAAAATTAAAATAAATTCAGTGTTTAAATACACGAATGCTAATGTGCTAACTGCATGGACTATTGAGAAACGAGGAATAACACTTGGATAAAGATGACTTCAAAAATTATTTTGATAGAAATTATAAGGATTTAGATACATTCCTAATTCATTTGGGTGTAGAAAAAGAATATTTGGAATCTATTAAATTTCAAAAAATAAAACGCCCAACATACCCAGAAGAAACTTATGACGAAATTAAAACGGATATAAATGTTCTAGTTCCTGTAAATAAAATAGCTAATACTACTAGGAGAGGTAATATTGGCTATACATGGTATGAATTAGTTAACTCAAGTCTTTTATACCCGAATCAATATAATGAGGCTAATATAGAACCTGAAAGAATATGGGGATGTCTAAGATATTTGTATGTGCTGGGCTGGCATAATTGGAATGAGTCTTTTTTAAAAAAAAGCGTAGGGAATTTCAATTTTGTTTCATACGAAACTAATGATTCGGATATTGAATATCATCAGTCTGGAGGTAATGGGGGAGGTACACATCGTTTGATTGCAGCTAAAATAGGTGGTGTTGAAAATATTTTAGCTAATTTAGTACACAAACGTGTTCATAATCCTTATAAATATCAAGTATATCAAGGGATAAAAGGAAATGAGATTAAACTTAAGCAATTAATTAATGAATCCAAATACTTTGATCTTGATAAAAAGGAAGAATCTATAATCTGTGAATGTTCAGACTTATATTATAGTTATGATTTTAGTGAAGTATTTTATAACATGTATGATACATATTATAAAGAAAATTTCACTTATGTTGAGGGCTATTTTGATTTTTTAAGCCACACAATTGAGAATATAATGAAAATCGAAAACTATTTGAACAATACCTATAATTTCAACGTATGGAAACCTAAATATATTTTGAAACGTAAGTTAGATCAAATAAGGTTCACGAGTTTAGAATCACTTTTTGAATCTGAAACTGATGAGATTGATGATAGAATTAATGATATCGCAAAAGAATTGCAAATCATTTTAGCTTATAACAAAAAAGTGAAAAGACCTAACAAGATTCATTTCTAATAGTTAGTTAGGATAGAATCTTTAGTTCATTGTACCTAACTCTTGTAGCAATCGAGTGAAGTGAGTGCGGTAGGATTCTGAAACGAGATAAAGCAATTATGTTAAACTCGTTCAAAAAAAGTGTAATTACTTACGACATAATGATATAAAAAAGAACTATATTAAAATATAGTTCTTTTTTATACATTCAACGAAATGGTTTTTATTGTATTTCCACAATTTGAGGTCAGTGCCTTTTTGTATCCTATGACTTTTATATTTTGTTTTTGTAGTTATTAGCATTTTCTTGAATAGCATTATCTAAATAAGTAATACCTTCTTCGACTGTTATATTTTCATTTTTCATAATTTCTAGGATATCTCTAATTTGAGTAGCCCATGTCATATCATCATTGTTTAAGTTTGAAGAATTTTCTGAATTAACTATAAAATTGTAGTGAAGTTTTAATTTTTTTAGTATTTCATCATATGGTTTTTCCAAGTATAATCACGCCTTTTTATATTTATATTTTATTATATCAACAAAATGTAGAACACGCATTTATGTTGACATCATTATAGTGATGTATATGTGTTGATAATTATTTAAATTGTTCGTTCATAATTTCTTGAAGATATTTATTACTTCTATCCTCACACTCCGCAATCCTTTTTAATGTTAAAGCGCCTAATAGATTAACTGGATTATTTGGATAAAGTCTATTACCTAATGCGGATTCTATTTCCATTTTAGTAAATGTATAAAACATACTTTTACCAAGTTTTCCGTTCAATTTTTGAGACAATAAAGTTTTAAGTTTATTAAAATAATGCCATTGAAAAATAAATAGCTTAAATTCCATAAAAAGTATTGTTTCATCACTGCCTCTATTTAATTCTTTTTTCATTTTCCTAAAAAATGCTTCGTAACAATATTTTGGAATGAGTAATTGTGTTGCTTGTGACGTTAGATAATATAGTTGATTAAATGATTCAACTTCACTAGTGTTAGCCAACTTCCCTAGGTGTTCACCTATGTTTTTAGCGTCAATATTATCTTGAATGTCGTTAGTATAATTTGAAATTTCATTGATTGAAAAACCTAAATAATTACACAGTGTTTGAATATCTTTAAAGTATAATTTCGATGAATCCTTATGTAGGTTTTGCAATGTTGATAAAGGAATTAATGTACGAGCACTTAAATCATTTAAGATAATTTTATGATACTTGAGGTATTCAAGTAACTTTTCAATATTATGAGAAGTGAACAATCCTTGCATATATTTATAGTTGTTGATTTCTAATAGTAAACCCATTGCATGTTCTATTTTTTCAATGCCATTTTTCAACAAGTTATCTGATATAGGCTCACGATGATCAGCTACAGATAATATACCGGCCGAATCATATTTAATAACTAAATCACTATTATTTTTGTATAAATAGTTTGGATAATGTAACTCAAAAGTATTTAAAGCTATTTCACATGTTGAGTAATCAATGATATTTTTTTCAAAATAATCGTAATAAATTCTTTGGATAAAATCATACTTAGGAAATGAAACCCAATCTTGTTTATTAACCAAATTAAAATGGGATATAAGTTGAGAAAATTGATGAATACGTGTTCTATTTTCATCAGGTAAATGACAATGCTTTGTAATTTTATTTTGGAAGTAGTCAGTGAAATCTTGATTATATTCGGACCACTTTTTACATAGTAAATCTTGAATCGTTAAATTAAAAAAGCAACACATTTCATCGACAACATCAAATTTTAAATAAGGCTCATTGCTTTCAATGAGTCCTATTTTTCTTTCGGTATAATAAGTCGTTTTAAAAAATTTATTAAGTGATTTTGCCAATTTCTTTCGAGATAGTTCTTCGTTAAGACGTTCCATTTTTAGTTTATAACTTAGTTTTATTTTGAACACTCCTTTTGTTATAGATACATCTTAAATATAATATAAAAATTAGTGTTTTAAATGTTTGATTCGGTATGTTTTTCATACCATGTAAGTAAAAAACTATATGGATTTTATGAGCGTTTTAGAAAAAACGTGAAAATCGGTAAATATTTGGTAAGAGCATAAGGAGAATATGCTATCATTTGAAATGATAGGTCTGGCGAAGCCAGACATTCCAAGACTTTAAGTCGTTTTTATTATGATATCAAAAAAATAGAAATGTCTCACTTTTGTGACACATCATATTGTACCTGTCTCACCTTTGTGACACAATATATAGAAAATGTCACAAAGGTGAGACACCCTTTTTTGAAGGCATAATACTTTAATATCATTCTGGATTTAGTTTGAATTTCAAAATAATATTAGCAAGTATATGTACGTAAAACATAAAAAAATAAGTAAAAAATTTTAAAAAAGGAGTTCAAAATAATGAAGAAAGATTTACTAATTAGAGATGTAGATAGTGAGTTGTTAGATCGATTAAGTAGATTGGCTAAAGATAAAAATATATCAAGAAACAAATTAATTTTAGAGACTTTAGAGTTATTAGATCCACTTGAAAGTTATCAAAAATTATATGCAGAACAATCTCATCAACAAGCACAAAATACAAAAGTTTTAAAAGAAGTTGCGAGTAAACAAGATAAAATTTTATCATTACTTGAGTCAGTAGATTATTAGTATTCATGATATTTTTGTTTGAAAAATAGAGAGATACATTCTATAAAAACTTTGAAAATTTTATAGAGTATTTAATTCTATGATAAGTCTAATTAAAAAGGTGAGAGATATAATGAACTTTTTTTCTTTTGTATATGAGCTGTTTAAATTATTGTATACACACTTTTCTTTCCCTATAGTTATATTGATATTTATATTACTTTTTAAAAAAGATATCCATAATTTATTTCAAAATATCAAATCATTTTCAATAGGAGATTACTCTATTGAAGTAGATGTATCGGAAAAAATTAAAGCAACTTATGATTCAATTTCTAGTATTTCAGTTGAAAAATATGGTTCTGAAATTTTAAATGAACCTACTAGTTTGGGAGGGGCTGGTGGACCAAAAAAGGATACAGTTGATGAGTTTAAAATTATACATCTTAAAAGTTATACAATTAATTATTATTTGGAAAATGGTTGGTTAGATACTGTAACTACATTATATTGGGCTTACAGTCGCAGGGTAGAATGGGACAAAAAAATGATTGAGAATAAAGAGCGTCCCTTATCTGAAAAGCGTGATTTACATACTGAAAAAGAAATGGGTAAAGAGATAAAAAGATTATATGATTTAGCTATTCAAAATCCTGATATTAAATGGTCTTACGAAGATGTTATGACATTTAGAAAATTGATAATGATTGCAGTTAAACCAATGTTTTTTTCTTAAGAAGACAGGAAAAAGTAAAATATATTTGTGTAATGTACATTTGTGTAATATACACAAATGTACTTCATTGCTCTGATAAAAAATGATTGGGCATTAGTTAAATAAGTAAACTTGTATACTTATTTAATTGTTTATTTCAACAGGCTGTTTAGGTATATATTGCATACAGTATGCATGTATAACGTATACACGCATATGGTATGCAAATAATTAGAAAAGTGATGTGTAAGTTATACAAATGTAATTAACACATGTGTAACTTACATTTGTGTATAAAAAATATATAAGAAATACAGATTATTAAAGCGATAGTGGTAACTTAATATTTGTGAGGATTAAATTCCTAATATCTTTTGTTATATATTCTAGAAATCAATTAGGGAACTATTTAATTTTTCATATTCTGTTATAAGTGGTTTTCATAATTCAACTTATCGGAAGTGGATATGCTTCAAAAGGTACAAATGATATAATATAAAAGTCGTCGTTTTACTTCTGTGCTGTAATTAGCATGGAAGGAGGTGACATCATGTTCAGCATCATATTTGTATCTTTAATAGCTCCTATAATAGTAGGGGTTATACTCACGTTATTTTCTTATTGGCTAAATAAGCGTGATAAATAATTAAACGACGACATAGTCAATACACCAAAAGAGCCCGATAACTACTGTGAATAGTTATCGGGCTCGGTGTTTATCATGCTTAGCATCATATTTGTTAATTGCATTATAACATCATAGTAGGTAGGAATGCAAAACTCTTATAATTTTATAGTAATTCGATAATACGTTCAAAATCTTTTTTGGAATTGTCAATTTCATTATTTAAACTTTTTATAATATCCATAGAAACTTCATGAAACAAATCATTTTTAGAATCATTTAAATTAAATTGAGGCAATTTTTTGTATTGAACAACGTAGTCAAAAATTTCGTTGTATAATTTTTGTATATCTTTTACATCTTCATCACTTAAATTTATAGTAAGTTCTAAAGGGGTATTGAATACTAAAGAAGTACCATTATCTTCTCTTGAAATAGATAAGCTAATATCAATTTTTTCAAATTCCATAGACATTTCTCCTTACATTAAACATATTTGCATTTCCTTCTAAATGAATAAGCGCTTTATCTTCCCATGTTAAAATTTGAGAATCCACAACACCTTCTAAATAGTTAGAATACATATTTCCAACATAATAAATATTTTTATCTTTCACATCATAATTGCAGTACAGTGTAGTTATAGGTAATGTATTTACTGCGATATTTGCATTATGTGTAGATAATACTATTATCTTACCTAAGCTTCTTAAGTATTTTATTTTAGGTATTAGATAAGTAGTAATATACTTGTTTCCTAGACCTCGTTCTATTTCATCAAATATATAGCAATCGTAAGAAGTATCTTCTAAAATACTACTAATAGTTAAAATTGCTTGTTCTCCTTCAGAAGGCTTATAATTTTCAGTTTCATTTATTTTAACTAGACTTTGTTTTTTTAACGTTTGGCTGATAAATTCTTCGGGATCAATGCTCTTTTCTTCTATATCAAAGTAGTCATTAATATTTCGATAACTTAATAAATTAAAATCTTCTAGTTTTTTTACAATCTCTCTATTGCTTTTTATCGAATTTTTATCGTATGGAGAATCTTCTCCAAATTTATCTGAAGATTTAAGGAAAGAAACCTTAGTGTTTAATGTTATTTTACCTTTTTGAGGTAAATATCCTAACGTTTGGTTATGTTCTAATTCTGTTTGATTTATCAATTTTTTAAAAGAGTGATTATTTTCCAATCTTGTTAATCTAGAACTGACTAATTTGCTAAATCCAATATTATTATATAAATGGGTGGTTCCAGTTTTTTTACTAATCGAATTTTTCAAGGATTCTAAAAAAGATTCTGTATTTTTAGAAGAAAAATACATTTTGTATTTATTTATACTCTGTGTTAGCAAATGTTCTTTTAAGTCTTGTAATTCTATATTGAGTTTTTCTTTTTTATTAGGATCTCTATCGGTAGAATTGTTTAAATCAATAACAGAATTAATGTGAGTATTATTAGTATTAATTTTACTGATAAAAGAAGAAAAATTAATAACGGTATCGTTACTAAACTTACTATAAAACTTCTTAATTAATTTTGCTTTTTTGTTTTTTAATGTTTTACTGCGATGTTCTTTAAAATTAGTAATAAAATTTTTAGGTAAGTGCTCATGATACCCCAAAATATCAGTTAAATTTTGGATTAAAATTTCTGTTTTATCTTTAGGTATTGATACTGCATCTTCATATTCTTTAATGAGCTGTTTATATAAATCATTGTAGTTTTTACCTTCGTGGAAGATTGTTTTGAATCCAGAACTATTAAAATAGGGATATATATAGTCTTCTAACAATACTGTTTTACCAGATCCTTTTTCTCCGAAAACTACATTAATATCTTCATAGATTGATATTTCAGACTTTGGTAATCTAATTTTAAAATGTTTCGAATCTTGCAATAATAACTTAATAAACAAACTAGGATCTTTAGCAAGCTCTATTAATTTTTCGAAAGAAGTTATATTAAATTTTATCTCCGGAAGATAATAGTTGCTATATTTTTCCCAATCTGTTACATCGCTTCCTAATAAAGATATTTCATTGTGATCATTAATGATACCCATAGACTTCATATTTCCAGTTTCTAGAAAAATGATATATAATTTTAAATCTTCTTTTAGTCTATTTTTATTATGTATATTAAAAGAGCGTTCTTTGTCTTTATCTAAAAAATGAGGTACCAGTATTAAATCATCGGGAGAAAAACACGTTACTTTTTGAATTAATTCATTATATGTAAGAAAGTAAGAATCATAATCTCTATTAGATTCATTATCAAAAGTTTCATTAAATAAATCAGCTTTTTTAGGATTACAAACTAAAACTATATGATAATGGAAATTATCAAATTTAATGTCTAGTTCAATTCCAGGAAAGATGCAAAAATTTATATCTGAATGATAA
Source organism: Staphylococcus sp. LKG4-2 (assembly GCF_050955665.1). Lineage (NCBI taxonomy): Bacteria > Bacillati > Bacillota > Bacilli > Caryophanales > Staphylococcaceae > Staphylococcus > Staphylococcus sp. LKG4-2. Next base: position 8,704 of record NZ_CP194535.1, read on the forward strand.
ATAGTGTTAAATTCGTCTAAGTCAAAGTGATTGTGATTAGTAATAGAACATATCGAGACATTATTATCTGTCAATTTAGAAATCAAATCTTCTGGTTTAATATTTCTCTTGGAGCTATCTCCACGTTTACATTTTTTTGTATGCATATGTAAATCAACTTTCAAACAAACCCCTCCTTTGCTTTGTGCAAACTAATTTCAATATACATATTAATATAAAAATAATAAACTAAACAAGTATAATTATCGAAAAATTAAATATTTAAGATGTATGTATATTTTAAGTACACTCTAATCATATAATAATTTAGAAACACTATATTAAAAGGTTAGTTTATTTGAAAGTAACTTTTAAAAGGCATACTATTAAATTAACTAAAACAAGGAGGTTTTATCAATGAAAGCAGCAGTTTGGTATGGTCAAAAGGATGTACGAGTTGAAGATCGAAAATCTAAAGAGTTACAAGATAATGAGGTTAAAGTTAAAGTGTCTTGGGCTGGCATTTGTGGTACAGATTTACATGAATACTTAGAAGGCCCTATATTTATTTCAACAGACAAACCTGACCCGTTCCTTGGCCAAAAAGCGCCCGTTACATTAGGCCACGAATTTGCAGGTGTAGTAGATGATATTGGTTCTAAGGTTACAAAATTTAATAAAGGCGATCGTGTTGTCATTAATCCTACAGTTTCAAATCGTGAAAAAGAAGAAAATATTGATCTTTATGATGGTTATTCATTTATAGGCTTAGGTTCTGATGGTGGATTTGCAGAATTTACAAACGCCCCAGAAGAGAATGTTTATAAATTACCAGATAATGTTTCTGATAAAGAAGGCGCCCTTGTAGAACCGACGGCTGTTGCAGTTCAAGCAATTAAAGAAGGAGAAGTTCTATTTGGCGATACTGTTGCTATTTTTGGTGCAGGGCCAATCGGTTTATTAACAACTATAGCAGCCAAAGCAGCTGGTGCTAGCAAAATATTTGTTTTCGATTTATCGGAAGAACGACTTAATAAAGCTAAATCAGTAGGTGCTACTCATACGATAAATTCTGGTGAATCAAACCCAAGTGATATTATTAGTAAATACACTGATAATGGCGTTGATGTAGCATTTGAGGTAGCTGGTGTAGCGCCAACACTTAAATCTGCAATAGATGTTACTAAAGCAAGAGGTATTGTTGTTATAGTTTCTATATTCGGCCATCCTATTGAATGGAATCCAATGCAATTAACGAATACAGGTGTAAAACTTACTTCGACGATTGCTTATACACCTACTACATTTCAACAAACAATAGACTTAATTAACGAAGGTAATTTAAAAGTAAAAGACGTCGTTACTGATGAAATTGAGTTAAATGATATTGTAGAGTCAGGATTTGAACAACTTGTAAACGATAAATCACAAGCAAAAATTCTCGTTAAATTATAATATAGGTTATAAAAACTAATGAAAGGAGAATCTTCAAATTAGAGATTCTCCTTTCATTAGTTTTCTTCCTGTGATTATTTGTTTTTACTACTTCATTTTTATTATTCTATATACAGTAGAACGACTCACTCCTGTTTGTTTAGCAATTTCTTCTCCAGTAAGTTTTTGTTCATCGTATAAGAATTTAATCTCTCTCTTCTTATGGTCGGGCAATGAAGGGCGTCCACCTTTTCGTCCTCTTGCTCTCGCAGCTTCTAGTCCTTTTTTCGTACGTTCACTTAGTAGGTTAGCTTCAAGTTCCGCAAAAGCACTCATCATGGTAAAGAACATCTTGCCCATCGCATCTTTCGTTGATACGTTCATATCTATAATATGTAAGTCAATGCTGTTTTCATCTAACCATTGTGATAACTCAATTAATTGTTTCGTTGTACGTCCAAGACGATCTAGTTTATAAATCACTAGAATATCTCCCTCACGTAAATAATCTAAGCATTTATCAAGTTCTGTTCTATTCGTTTTACGGCCACTCGCTTTCTCGCTAAAGATACGTTCACAACCATATTCCTCAAGTGTATCAATCTGTCCATCAAGACTTTGATCTTGTGTTGATACACGTGCATAACCAATTTTAGCCATTTGAATACCACCTCTTTTAATCGTTTTATGGGTACTTATTAACGAAATCTAATTCTCGATGCAAATAAACGCGGCTCTCATCGTCTAAAAACTCATGATTTTTGATATTTATGATACATTGATTATAGCACAAGTTTATAGACTTAAATATCCAAGAAAAACCTCCTAATTTATAGTTAAGAGGTTTTGTGTCAAAAACGAAAATTATAAATTTCTCTCTTTTACTTATCAATAATATCTTCAAAATGTTTTTTATCTGGCTGTAATGTTAAACCTAAGTATTTTCTTTCCCGATTTGCTTCTTTATAAAATGACACCATCATTAATATAATAACGATACTAAATGGAAACGCAGATATAATGGCTGCCGATTGGAGTGCCTCTAAACTAGTATTTCCACCTGCTAATAATAATATATAAGAAATAGTAGATAAAGCTACGCCCCATATAATTTTCACAAAACCTGAAGGATTTAAATTGCCAAATGAAGTTTGCATACCCAAAACAAAAGTAGCAGAATCGGCAGAAGTAATAAAGAAAGAAGCTATTAAAGCCAAAGCAATAATAGATAAAATGAAACCAAACGGCAATTCGTTAAAAATACCGAACAATTGAGTTTCGGGTGGCATTTTAAATATACTACTATTTACTTTTCCTATTTCAATACCTGTTGTACCAAAAGCACTAAACCAAATAATACTAACTGTAATAGGTACACTTAAAACCGCAATTAAAAATTCTCTAATACTACGTCCTTTTGATATTCTAGCAATGAATACACCTACAAATGGACTCCAACTCATCCACCATCCTAAATAATAGAGCATCCAAGAATCTAACCACATAGATTTTTGTTGATTTAATGGAGCAACATCCAAGCTATTAATAATTAAATTATTTAAATAATCTCCTGTTGAACTGGTCATAATATTTAAAATGAGGATTGTAGGCCCAACAATAAGAATAACAATTAATAAAATAGCTGCAAAAACTATATTTAGATTACTTAAGTATTGTATACCTTTGCTTAAACCTGTCCAAGCACTAAACAAAAATAATACTGTTATAACAACGATAATTATACCTTGTACAATTATATTATTAGGAACTCCAAATAAATAATTTAAACCACCATTTAATTGTATTGCACCTATTCCTAATGACACTGCTACTCCAATAACAGTAGCAAATACAGCTAATACATCGACAACAACTCCTAAGGGTCCTTCTACTTTATTCCCTAATAAAGGTCTTAGAGTTCTTGAAATTAGTCCGTTTTCTCCTTTTCTAAATTGGGAATATGCAAGAACCAATGCTACAATGCCATATATTGACCATGTATGAAAACCATAGTCCATAAATGTAGATTTAAAAGCTTCTGCCATAGCTTCTTGTGTTTCTGGTTTTGCATTTGGTGGAGAGAGGTAATGTGATATTGGCTCAGAGGAACCATAAAATACTAAACCAATACCCATACCGGCACTAAATAACATTGTTAACCAAGAAATTGTTCTAAATTCTGGTTCATCTTCTGGTTTTCCTAACTTTAATTTTCCTATTGGGCTAAATATTAAGAAAATAGAAAAAGCTATGATGACCGCATATAGCAACATATAATACCAACCAAATGTATTTGTCACCCAAGCTGATATAGCATTGGTAATTTCTCCAAATTGTTTAGGAAAGATTGTACCTAACAATACAAGTATTCCAATGATACCGGCGGAATATATAAAAACATTGGAAACTTTGTTTTTCTTACTCATCACGTTAATAACTCCTAACTATAAAAAAACAGATGTTTAGAATCATAGCACAATAAAAAGATTATTCAATAGTGAATCTGAAATATATTAATTCAAGGAATATATTTGAATAATTTGAATATGGAAATAAGCATATATATATTCAGGATATATACATAAGTAATGGGCATCTAAATAATAATTAATAGGAGACTGGTATAAATGTTCAAAAATATATTATTATCCTATGATTTCGAAAATGATTTTAGTGCTATCCCTGACTATTTAGAAAAAGCCATCGGTGAAGATTCTGTTGTTGTAATTTATCACGTTGTAACAGAAAATGATCTTGCAATTAGCGTCAAATATTATAATAAGCAAAAAAAAGATATTATTAGAGAAAAAGAAAAAATCTCACTCCATTTTTACGTGAATTAGAAAAAAAGATATTCAATATAAAATAGATGTATCTTTTGGGCACACCCTAATCATACAAAATAAGTTGTTGAAATTATCGCAACTAAAACGTATGATTAGGGTGTATATTAATCATGGGGTGAAGATGAATGATTATAGGTTATGCGAGAGTATCATCGATAGATCAAAATTTAGAAAGACAATTGGATAATTTAAAGACGTTTGGTGTGGAGAAAATCTTTACAGAGAAACAGTCGGGAAAGTCAGTGGAAAATAGACCTGTATTTCAAGAAGCACTCAATTTTGTCAGAATGGGAGATCGATTCGTTGTGGAATCTATTGATCGTTTGGGACGTAATTATGATGAAATTATTGAAACGGTGAGTTATTTAAAAGAAAAAGACGTGCAGTTAATGATCACAAGTTTACCTATGATGAATGAAGTAATTGGTAATCCATTACTAGATAAATTTATGAAGGATTTAATCGTTCAAATTTTAGCAATGGTTTCAGAACAAGAGAGAAATGAAAGTAAACGTCGACAAGCACAAGGAATTCAAGTTGCGAAAGAAAAAGGTATATATAAAGGTCGGCCTTTTCTTTATTCACCGAATGCAAAAGATCCTCAAAAACGTATTATCTATCATCGAGTTGTCGAAATGTTAGAAGAAGGCAAAGCGATTAGTAAGATTGCGAAAGAAGTTAATATCACAAGACAAACAGTTTATAGAATTAAACATGATAAGGGATTATCTCGATAAATGGACTGTCAATGCAACTGAGCGTTTCTCACAGCCTCCCATAGTACATGTTAATCATGTATTATGAGATTTTAATAATAAGACAGGAAAAAGAGAGAGCATTTTTGCCCTCTCTTTGTTTCTATATTTTTTCTCAATAATGATCATTTTTAGTGAGGTGAAAGTTTATCCATCATTTTTTCAAAACTATCAACGACGTCATATGTTACTTCGTTATTTGAAATAACTTTAAAATGTTGTCTTGCTGATTCAATTTTTGCATTTTCAACTCCTTTTAAATTTAAAGTGAGATTATCTGACACTCCTTTAGTTTCAGCAATAAAATAAATATGTTTATGATCAGGTTCATTTAATACAATAGCCCAGTCAGGATTATATTTTCCAACAGGTGTATTAATATAAAAACCTCCTGGCAGTTTTACATACATTTCGACATCTTCTTGAGTATCTAAATCTCTAGCAAAGTATTTCTCAGTATCAGAATCAACACGAACTTTGTTATATAAATGCTTTTTTGCCTCAAAAACATTTTCACCCATAATACCTTGAATATCCCTATCTAAAAATATTGCATCTTCATCCCACACTTCATCTAATTTATTATAAATAATATGAGACACAATATTTTGTGCTTTAACAGAATTAATAATACTACTAAGCTGTACGATGAAATTCTCAGGATTCGCTTTATATTTGGCAAATTGTTCTGAGTGAATACCTGATAATATTTGACCTATTGTTTTTCTAAGTAAGCCAACATTTTTTGCGACTTCTCCAATTAAATCATACTTAACATTATTAGTGGGACTATAAATATCAATGCTGGTTCTTTTATCAACAGTAAATGTTGTTTCGATATCATTAGCGTTCATATTCCCTTCTGTAATAAGAGCTTTTAAAGTTGTAACTGTCAACTCCTTGTTAATTAATTCAATTGCTTTTTCAATTATTTCTTGGTCATCAAAATCGACTGTATAGTAAGATTTACGATTAATTTTTGACCATAAATTCTTAAATTCATAACTTGCATATTTTTCTTTATCCAATTTCAAGGTTGTTCTCTTATTTTCATTTTCAATTGGTAAATCTTTTGAATCATAAACGCTATTAATAAGGTTTTGGATAGGCAAAGCGAATTTTTGATATTCTTCATTCAATATATTTTGAATACTCATAATTTGTTCTTCACTAGACATTGCTTTGTAGTTATCAACTACCTGTTTCTCTTTTGTAATAATACCACCAAGCTTTAAACTAGCCCAAATTTCAGCTGCTTGTGCATTATCTATAGTCATTGTACTAATCACATCTCCACTTGCATCGTTAACAACTAGCTCATGCCCTTCAAATAGTTTAGGTTCAAGCAATTTCGGTCTATTCTTAACAGCATCAGCTATTTCTGATTGTAAGTCTCGTGCAAAATTTTCATAACTTTCGTTAGCAATTATAGTTAACACATTCACTTGTTGTACTTCATTTTCGCCTAATGTTTGTGCATCCTGTCGATCACCATTTTGGTTGATTGATAACCGTAATCCACGACCAATTTCTTGACGCTTTTTTATATCAGAGGATGATTGACGTAGCGTTGCAATTTGGAAAATATTAGGATTATCCCAACCTTCCTTTAAAGCAGAGTGAGAGAAAATAAAACGCACAGGCTCATCAAAAGACAACAATCGCTCTTTATTCTTCATAATTAAATCATAGGCAGAAATATCATCACTTGCTTCACTGCCGCGTTTTATCTTACTATTGATTAATTTACCTTTTTTATCAACTGAGAAATAACCAGCATGAACTTTATTAATTGAAGTAAGTTCACGTTCCAGATAATCGCGATAATCCTTATCTAGAAATGTATCAACTAAGCGATCACGAACAATATTTTCATATTCTTCCTCAAAAATTACTGCATATGAACCTTTATCATCTACAGCATCATAATCTTTGTATTTTACTACTTCATCAATAAAGAATAATGATAATGTCTTGATTCCTCGTTTAAATAATCTAGATTCTTTATCAAGGTGAGAATGAATAGTTTCACGAATTTGAATCCGACGCAAATCATCATCATTAGTATTACCAACCACTTCTCCAACATGTAATTTAAGTCCATTAGTAAATTCTACAAATTGTTCGACAGCATTTATCTCAGAAACAATAAAGCCACTATGATAAGATTCAATTTCGCCCGAAAGGTGATAAATATTTTCCCCCCTGTCAAGTAACCTAGATGATTTGATGATTTTCCCAGTTGCTGAAATCTTTTCGAATTGAACACGAACTTTTAAATTAGGTTTTTCAACTATCAATTCAATATATAAATATCCGCTTGATGCATTTGAGCCAGAAACTTCAATTCCTTTTACTGCAATTTTCTTAACGAGCTGTTTTTTATAGGCATCAACAGCATCTAATCGATAAATCATATTATAATTATCACGATGTGTAGCAGAATAATTAATAAAAAATAAGGGATTAAATTTAGCTAAACCTATCCGTGTTGCATTTAATTCTGACTTTGTCCCACTCCCTAAAACTGACTGAGGTTCATCGATAATCATTATCGGGTTAGTAGCTGCAATTACATCTATAGGCCGACGGCCTCGAAATTGGTCTAAAACCATATCTATGCGTCGTGCATCAGCTCCTCTTGCATTAAAGGCTTGAGTGTTGACAATCATCACATTGATTCCTGCATCGTTAGCAAATGCTTCTATTTTATCTAATTGCTTAGAATTATAAATAAATGGACGAATTGTAACTCCATATTCTCTTTTAAAATGATCAGTAGTAGATTCAAATGTTTTTGCAACACCTTCACGAATAGCAATACTTGGTACCACAATAATAAATTTAGACCACCCATATTGTTTGTTTAATTCAAATATTGTTTTGATATAAGTATATGTTTTCCCTGTTCCAGTTTCCATTTCAACTGATAATGTTAGGCTTTCACGAGAGTTGTCAATTTTAGTGGTTTTATCTTTCCCTCCAATCGCCATTTTAATTAATTTATTCTCTGTTAATAATCCATTATCTTTTTGTATAGTTTTAATATTTTGTAATAATTCATTATCTGGTAAAGATATGGGAAAATTTTTAAAACCATTTAAAATATCTAACGTTATATTTTCTTCATTACCTATATCCATCATATAAGACATACTTGTTTGTTTGGGTTGACCTTCAAAAACCGATGTTACAGCATTTACAGCATCTATTTGGAATTGTTGGTCTTTATATTGGAGCTGCATGAACTCAATACCTCCATTACATAATTATTTACCATCATTAAATCACTTTTACTTTAGTGTCAGGACTAATAATACGAAATTGTTCCAGCACATTAACTTTTTGAGAAGATTTATTGAAGGTAGATTCTTTAAATATAGCTATAAGTGGTTTAAATTTAGCTATTTTTTGTGTGAGATTATCTGTTAAATTATCATCAAAGTAAGCTACAATTCCTGACATCTCACTTGAATAGTCATACTTAATTATGTCTTCTCCATCTATAGATTCATGTTCAATTTTTTTGTTGAATTCTAAAGCACTATCTATCAAAACATCATATAGTAAAGCATAATTTGATCGATTCTCTAATTGATTTTCTATATCAGATAATAAATCTTCTTGCTTTAGATCATTAGAAGTTTTAAATACATCTTCTCTAAGTCCAGTATTATCTACTTTCAAAGCACGAAAACCACTAACATCTTTTGATTTTTTTGCGGAACGTCGAATCCTTTCTCTAGAAATTTGATCTATTGTTTCATAGCCTTCTTTCCGTGCGTCAGAATCTTTCGGCGTTTGTTCGTCAAGAGTTGAAATAATAAATTTACGATTACCGCCATCTTGTGCATTCAATTGAATAACAGCTTCAGCTGTACTGCCCGATCCTGCAAAAAAGTCTAAAATTAATCCATTTTTCGTTGTAGAAATTTGAAGTATTTGAGAAATTAAACTAACTGGTTTAGGAAAATCAAAAACCTTTTTATTATCAAATAATTTGCGTATTTCTTTAGTTGCTTTTTTATTTCCCGTATTATTTTTCCAAAGATTTGAAGGCTGTTGAGTTCTATTTTCTAAATAAAATTTTTGGTAAACTTGCCATTTACCATTAGCCTTTTTCCAAGAAATTAAGTTTTCCGATAGCATTTTTTTATATTTTTTTCTACCAACAACCCATCTACTATCATAACCAGTTGGCCCTTTAGGGTAAATTACTGTTCCATCTGGTGCTTCTATACCATAGTACATAGACGGGCGGTCCTCTCGTCTATCTTCCCCCCCAGTACGCCTTAAAGAACGAGTCAAATAACTACCATTTTCATCAGATTCATTATAAATTTTTTGTTGATCTTCAGATAAAGGAAGTCCTGTTGTTCTAAATTTTGAGCTATCTTTTGCATAAACTAATATATAATCAAGTTCGTTTACGAATGTTGCGTTACCATTTCCAGTAGGAGTTCCTGTTAATCTAGATATGGTTACTTGATAATTCAACTCTCCAAATATTTCATCCATCAATAATTTCAAATTAGCTAGCTCTTTATCATCAATAGATACAAATATAGAGCCGTCATCTGATAATAAATTTCGTGCTAGTTTCAAACGAGGATACATCATGCTCAACCAATTAGAATGATAGTGGCCACTAGATTTTTCATTTTTAATAAGCCTAGTACCTTCATTATCTATTTTACCTTCATCCAAATCAGATTCTTTTTTTAATTTTTTAAAATTGTCATTATATATAAAATCTTTACCCGTATTGTATGGCGGATCAATGTAAATGACATCAACTTTTCCTAAATAAGATTCTTGTAATAATTTTAATGATTCTAGATTATCCCCAGTGATAAATAAATTTTCGGAGTTATCAAAATTAACGCTTTCTTCAAGTTGAGGTTTTAATGTTTTAGTGCTGGGTGTAGCAGCTTCAAAGTATGATTTTGCCTTTCCATTCCACGTAAAATTATATCTTTCATTTCTATCATCTAAATTTTCAAATAGTTTATGCATTTCCTTTAATAAATTGATATTAACTTTACGACTATTAATACTTGATAAATTTATTTTCTCCGGTCTTTCAGTCATATGTATGCCACCTTTAAGATTCTTTTATTATTATATTATCATTTAATAGTTAGTCTGTGATGTAGTTTCAATAATAGTAATACTATAATTTATTTGAATATAGACAAATTATAGATTAACATAATCGATGATTATCAGAAGTTCCGATGATATAAATAAAAGCGCTGCAAGTTGTTCAACTTGTAGCGCCTATTTAATGAATATGGTCTTCTCTAACTATTATTAGCCACCAAACAAACGACTCCAGAAGCCTTTTTTAGGTTGTGTTTCTTCACTCTTATGTCCTATATCACTATCATTGTCATTTTGTTTTGATAAATCAACTTCTTTTTGTGCTTCTTCCTCTTGTGTGATTTCATCACTTTGACTTTCAGATATATCTTTATGTTGAATCTCTGCTTCTTTTTCGTCTTCTTTGTGTTGATTAATATTTACAGAATCAGTAGTATATGTATCTTCTTGTACATTAACGTTTTGTCTATCGTTGGTAGATGTATCAAAGGAATAATTAAGCTGTCTCTCTTCCTCTAATTGATTCTCTAACTTTTGAATCTTTTTATTACTCTCTAATGCCAGAACTTGTTGATTCTCTAAAAGTCTATTAAGTGTATTTATTTGCTCTTTATCTCTATTTGATTGTTCTTTATATATCTCTACCTGGTTATATAATTGTTTTATTGTTTCATCTTTCACCAAAATATCATTATTAGGTTTATCTTCTTCTTTTTTTTCGCTTTCAAAATCATCATTCTTATTTTGATTTTTTCTTATTCGGTTTACTACTATAATTTCATCTTCACTGGATAAATAATTTACATTATCAATTTTTTGAAATTTTACATTTGCTTTTTTAGCATTATTATAAACAGTCATTTTTGTTACGTTTAATTCATTGGCAATTTCTTTCATACTCTTCATATAACGACCTCCATATAGTTATATGCATAACGTTTATACCATTATATAGATATTATACTTGTCATTTCAAGTCTGTTTAGTTTATTATACGTATAATTATATAACGCTATACGTATAAACTCTTACCTAGTTATATGATAGTTATATACTCTTTATACCTGCTGTATAAGTGTTTAAAAGGGTTTATACGATATAACCATATAAAGATATTATACGAAGTTTTATTCTTCTTTGAAAATGCAAACATCCAAATGTATATAAACAATTTAACAAAACTTTTAAAAGTGTTAATATAAATATATAAAAGAAACCTAACTACGGGAATAGTCAGGTTTCTTCGGTAATAAAACAAGTAGTTTGTTTATATAGTTGTTATATTCTTATTATATATACTAAGAATTATTAGTGCAAGTCGAATACATATAAACTTACTTATAGCTTTTTTATTACCTCTTTTAGAAATTTAAATATGAAAGAGGTTTTTTGTATGTCCAACTTTAATATTAAAGAAATCCAAAAAGAGAAATTTTATCAATTACCTAAAGTTTTTTTTACGAATCCTAAATATACTAAACTATCTAATGATGCAAAAATAACTTGGTCAATACTAAGAGATCGTTTAGATTTATCTATAAGAAATAATTGGGTAGATGAAAATGGAGATATATTTTTTATTTATACCAATGAAAAGCTTAAGTCTATTTTAAATATTAGTAGTCCAAATAAGCTATCTAAAATAAAAAAAGAATTAACAGAAGCTGATTTATTTAATCAAATAAGAGTAGGTTTGAATAAACCTAATAAGTTATATATTAAAAAACCAGAAGTAACAGAAGCTGATGTATATTATATTTCACAACAAGAAAACG